>JBKJXG010000244.1:0-2644 GCA_046716525.1 Solirubrobacterales bacterium | reverse complement strand
GGCGGCGAAGACGCCCCCGTCGAGCGCGTACTCGATCTGCCCGCCGATGCTCCAGGCGATTGTCGGCAGCAAACCACCGGCCGGCTTTGGCACCTGCTCGCCAACATGTGCAAGGACGAAGACCCCGGTGCCGTAGGTGGCCTTGACTCGGCCGGGGACGACGGCGCCCGCGCCCACGAGCGCCGCCTGCTGATCGACCGTCTGCGCGCAAAGGGGGACCTCAACGGGCCAACTCGGGTGGCTGAGCGTGCCCAACTCGCCGGCCGTGTCACGGATCTCGGGAAGGAACTCAGGCGGGATCCCGTAGATCTCGCAGAGGCGTGGATCGAAACCGGGGGTGTCGATCCTCTGTAGCTGGGTGCGCGAACCCGTCGACGGGTCGGTGGCGAAGCCGGCACCGAGTCGATCGCAGAGGAAGGCGTCGACGGTTCCCATCCGCAGGGTCCCGGCCTCGCGAGCGCGATCGACACCATCGTCGTGCTCGAGCAGCCAGGCGAGCTTGGCGGCGGAAAAGTAAGGGTCGAACGGAAGTCCGCTTGCCGCCTTGACCTCGTCCTCGTCGTCGGCGAGGCGGTCGAGCACCTCCTGTGAGCGCTTGTCCTGCCAAACGACGATCGGCGTCAGCGGGGCCCCGGACTCGGAGTCCCAGGCGAGCACCGACTCACCCTGGTGGTCGAGTCCGCAAGCGACAATCTTCCCCGGCGCATCGGTGAGCAGTTCGCCGACCGCCTCGACCACCGCGGTGAGCACCTCGTTCGCGTCCTGCTCCACCCAGCCAGGCTGCGGATGGCGGTTGACCTTTTCTCGGCGCGCTTCGCCGACCTGTTTCAGGTCCAGGTCGAACAGCGCGGCCTTGACGCCGGTCGTCCCCTCGTCGATCCCGAGCAGCAGCTTCGCCGCCATCAGACGGAGAACTCGCGTTGCCCGGCGCGGCGCCACCAGGGTTCGCCGCTTGTCCGTGGCGCGGCCTCAGCGACCGCCAGTTCCCGCTCACGAGCAAGCTCGACACCCGCGCGCTCCAGCAGGGCGACGACGTACTCCGCGATTCCGAGCGAAGCGGTGAGGCCGGTGGACCGGATCGCAGCGACGTTGATCAGCGGCGGACAGGTTTGCGACGGGGCGATCACGTAGTTGCAGTTGCGCCCCGCCGGGCGCAAGCCGGCATAGCTCGCGATCGGCTCGGCGCCCTCAAGCGCCGGCACCATCGCTGAGACCTTCGGCATCATTTCCTCAAAGGCAGTCTCGCGAACGGACCAGTCGTCCTTGTCTTCCTGATCGTGAGCCGTGGGCCCGGCGATCAGCTTTCCGTCGGTCGTGGGAAACACGAGTACTCCCTTTGTACGTTTCGTCGGCACCGGAAGCAAGATTCGCTCGACCGGCTCACCTTCAGGTCGGTCGAAAACGAAGAACTCGCCCTTGCGCGGGTAGATCGAAAAGCTCTCATCCTGGACCAGGCGGGCGATTTCGTCAGCCCGAAGCCCGGCGCAGTTGACAGCCATCCCGCAACTCAGCCGCTCGCCATCAGCCGTGCACAAGGTGAGTCGATCGGCGGCTTGCTCGATCGCCTCGACTCGTGACGAGTTGCGAAGCTCGGCACCACCAGCGGCCGCGGCCGCGGCGAGGCCAAGCGTGTAGGCGACCGGATCGGTCACCGACTCGCCCGGGACCTCGAGCGCTCCATCCTCCGCCAGGGCGACCTCAACTCCGTTGCGCTTGGCGCCGTCATAGACATCGTCAATAACCTCAGCCTCGGCGTCTGAGCGGGGGCGAAGCAGCGCCCCGCAGCGGATCACGGGCACGCCGAGGCGGGCGACCACCGGGTCTCGCAGGGCGCCCGAACGGAGGATGAGGTCCGTCTCGAGCTCACCGGGCGCGGAGTCGAATCCGGTGTGAAGGATCCCGGAATTGCTCCCGCTGGCGGCCAGCGCAAGCTCAGCCTCTGCCTCGAGCAGGACCACAGGCACGCTGCGGGCCGCAAGAGCGTGAGCGATCGAGACGCCGACGACTCCCCCGCCGATCACCGCGACCTCGGTCTGGGCCGGTCTTGACAAGCCCTGGCCGGTGGATAGTCTGCGGCGCAAAGGTCCGATCTTCGAACCATATAAGGGACAAGCGGTGGTGAACAGATGAATCTCGATGAGCTCAAGGCGGCGGTCAAAGACGGCACGGTCGACACCGTGCTGCTGGCGATCGCCGACATGGAAGGACGCCTCCAGGGCAAGCGCCTCACCGCTTCGCACTTCCTCGACGAGGTTCTCGAGCACGGCGCCGAGGGTTGTAATTACCTGCTCGCGGTCGATGTCGACATGGAGACCGTTGCCGGCTATGCGATGGCCTCGTGGGAGCGCGGATACGGCGACTTCGAGATGAAGCCTGACCTCGCGACGTTGCAGCCGGTTCCCTGGCACGAGGCCACGGTGATGGTGCTCGCCGACTTGCAGTGGGCCGACGGCTCCGAGGTCGTCGCATCGCCACGCCAGATCCTGCGACGCCAGCTCGCGCGCTTGGCCGAGCGCGGCTTCGTCGCGACAGCGGCAACCGAGCTCGAGTTCATCGTCTTCAAAGACACCTACGAGGACGCCTGGCGCAAGGCCTATCGCGACCTCGAGCCGGCCAACCTCTACAACGTCGACTACTCGCTGCT
>JBKJXG010000243.1:0-4789 GCA_046716525.1 Solirubrobacterales bacterium | reverse complement strand
GGGATTGGCTCCGACCACGTCGATCTCGACGCGGCGGTCGAGAGCGGGATGACCGTCGCCGAGGTCACTTACAGCAACTCGATCTCGGTCTCAGAGCACGTCGTGATGATGATCCTCGGCCTGGTCCGAAACTACATCCCCTCGTACGAGATCGTCATCAACAACGGCTGGAACATCGCCGACGCCGTATCGCGCAGCTACGACGTCGAAGGGATGCAGATCGGCACCGTCGCGGCCGGCAGGATCGGCACAGCGGTGCTGCGCCGGCTGAAGCCATTCGAGGTCGGGCTGCACTACACCGATCGCCACCGCCTTCCCGCCGAGGTCGAAACGGAGCTGGGGCTGACCTTCCACGAGTCCACCGAGGCGATGGTTCCGCAGATGGACGTGGTGACGATCAACGCGCCGCTTCATCCTGAGACCGAGCACCTCTTCGACGAGGCGATGATCGCGAAGATGAAGCGCGGCGCCTACATCGTCAACACGGCCCGGGGAAAGATCTGCGACCGCGATGCGATCGTGCGGGCGCTCGAGTCAGGCCAGCTGGCCGGCTACGCGGGCGACGTCTGGTTCCCGCAGCCGGCGCCGGCGGATCACCCATGGAGGACGATGCCCCATCACGGGATGACCCCGCACACGTCGGGCACCAGCCTCTCCGCGCAGACACGCTACGCCGCCGGTACTCGCGAGATCCTCGAGTGCTACTTCGGTGGCAAGCAGATCCGCGACGAGTACTTGATCGTCGAGGCCGGGGCGCTGGCCGGAGCCGGCGCGCACTCCTACAGCGTGCGCGAAGCCGAGGGCGGGTAGGCGCCCCGGTCTGGCCTCACGGCCCAGCGAAAGCCGCCGTTCAGTAACCGCTGCCGCCGCCGCTGTCCTCGGACTTGTCGTCAGCCTCGCTCTCGATGTCCTCGCCGGCCTCCTCGGCCGCGTTGCCGGCGTCCTCGCCTGCCTCCTCGGCCGCGTTGCCGGCCTCCTCGACCACGCCCTCGTTGTCGTCGTCACCGCAACCGGCGACGCCGAAGCCTCCGAGTCCGAGCGCGAAAGAAGTGGCCATCACCGCAATTTTTCTCTTTGAATCGATCATGAACACGGACTTACCCGCGACGCCCAGTCTCAACCGCCGACGATTTGATCGACGGGGTCGCCGACCGAAACCGCGCTCGGCTCGACGACCGAGCAGTAGACGCCCATGATCCCGTCGAGCTCATCGTTTGCGCGGCGCAGGACGTCGAGGTCGACCTCGATCGTGTCGGGGTCGATCGTCGTGATCACGCAGCGCTCGCACGGCTGCTCGACCGCAAGCACGAGATCGCCGAGGCGCACGCGGCTCCCGAGCCAGGCCTGCTCGACTGGGCCATCGGCACCTTCGAGGACGATGTTGGCGCGAAACCGGCGCCGGTCGTAGCCGAGCTGGGCGAGCGAGCCGTCGCTGAGCAGGAGGATCGGCGCCGCGTCGTACTCGTGGCCGCCGATTGACCGTGAGAGCTTCGCGCTCGCCCCGGCGACATCGCGGATCGACGCCGCGCCCTCCGATGAATCCCACGGATGGCCGTCGACGAGCGGATCGCCATCAGAGCTCAGGGTCGCCGGCAGGCCGACCATCCGCTGCTTGCGCCGGCCGGTGACGATTCCACGGCTGTCGAGCACCCGCAACGAGCGGTCGCCCGGGATGCCGTCCGCGGCGATCTCGAGCCGTTCGAGCTGCTCCCCACGCAGTCCCTTGACGGGATAGCGCCAGAGCTCGGCGACCTTCACGTGGCGCCCTTTGGCGTCGACTCACCACCGACGCGGTCGGCGGCGGCGCGCAGATCGGCGATCGAAGCTCCGGTGAGGCCGCCGATCCAGCAGGCGACCGGTGCTGCGATCCGCTCGGAGGAGTGGGCGGCGACGCCGGCGAGGTCGAGAATCTGCTCGATCTCGGCGTCGCTGGGAACGTCGGCGCCGAGCTCGGCGGCGAAGGCATCGATCCACTCGCGTGCGGTCATCCTCGGGCTCCTCTCTCAGACTGCCTATGCAATGCTTAGGTAGATGTCGGCGGATATGAGTCTTGGCGAGGCGGCGAAGGCCCTCAACGTAAGCGTCGACACGCTGCGCCGCTGGGACAACACCGGCAAGATCGCCACTGTGCGCGACGAGCGTAACCGCCGGCGCGTGCCGGCGAAAGAGGTCGAGCGCCTGCGTGAGCAGCCCGAGCGACATCGCACAGGCGACACGTTCTCGGCCCGCAACCGCTTCCCCGGTGTGATTCGCTCGGTCGAGGTCGACGGGGTGATGGCCCTGGTCGAGATCGAGGCCGGGCCGCATCGCCTGATCGCGGCGATCACACGCGATTCGGTCGACGAACTGGGGCTGACCGCAGGGGTCGAGGCGACCGCGATGGTGAAAGCGACATCGGTGATGGTCGAGAGAACGAAATGAAGCTGCGAGCGGCGGTCTTGGCGTCGACGGCCTTGCTCGCCGGCTGCGGCGATGACGAGGAGTCCGAATCGGGCTCAGGCCAGGTCATCGTCTCGGCCGCGTCTTCGCTCGAGCCCGCGTTCACCGCCTACGCCGAGACAGCCAAAATCGACGCGAAGCAGTCGTTCGCAGGCTCCGACGACCTCGCTGCGCAGATTCGCGGCGGGATCACACCCGATGTCTACGCGGCCGCCAACACCTCGCTTCCCGAAGCGCTCTTCGCCGACGGCCTCGTAGGCGAGCCGGTGGTCTTTGCCGGCAACCAGCTCGTGCTCGCCGTCCCGGCCGGCAACGAGGCCGAGATCGAGTCGGTCGAAGATCTCGCCGCCGCCGATCTCGACCTGGCGATCGGCGACGAGGGCGTTCCCGTCGGCGACTACACACGTGAGGTCCTCGGTCGCCTCGAGGGTGACCAGGGCGAGCAGATCCTCGCCAACGTGCGCTCGAACGAGCGCGATGTGGCGGGCATCGTCGGCAAGCTGACCCAAGGCGCGGTCGACGCCGGCTTCGTCTACGTCACCGACGTCGTCGCGACCGCGGGCGAGCTCGAGGCGATCGAGCTCCCAGCGGCGCTGCAGCCCGAGGTCGCCTACGGAATCGCCGTAGTCGAAGGCGCGGAGAATCCCGCCGGTGCCGGGGAGTTCATCGATGGGCTGCTCGAGGGCGCCGGCGCCGACGCGCTCGCCGACGCCGGGTTTCTGCCCCCGCCCGAGGGGTGAATACAAGCGAGGGCACTCGCCGGATCCGGCCGCTCGCCTTTCGGATCGTTCTATTCGCCGCGCTCGCGGTGGTCCTCTCGTTCCTGACGCTGCCGATCGTCGCGATCTTCGTCAATGCCGGTCCCGGCGAGTTGCTGTCCTCGCTCGACGATCCTGCTGCCCGCGAGGCGCTCTGGCTCAGCCTGCGAACCACCCTGATCGCGCTGGCGATCATCGTCGTCCTCGGCACGCCTGCGGCTTACCTGCTGGCGACGCGAGAGTTCCGTGGCAAGGCGGCGGTGACGACGCTGGTCGAGCTGCCACTGGTGCTGCCGCCCGCTGTAGCCGGCATCGGGCTGCTGGCGGCGTTCGGTCCCAAGGGGATCTTCGGCAGCGCGCTCGAAGATGCCGGGCTCGAGCTCGTCTTGCAGACCGCAGGCGTCGTTGTCGCGCTCACCTTCGTTGCGGCGCCGTTCTACATCCGCCAAGCGCAGGCCGCATTCGCCGCCACCGACCCGAACTTGCTCGACGCTGCGCGCACGCTGGGGGCCAGCGAGGCCCGCGCCTTCGTTCGCGTCGCAATCCCCTGCGCCGGGCCCGGGATCAGCGCCGGCCTCGCGCTTGCTTGGGGCCGGGCGCTGGGAGAGTTCGGGGCGACGCTGATGTTCGCGGGCTCGTTCCAAGGACTCACCGAGACGGTCCCGCTGGCGATCTTCTCGACCTTCTCGCGTGACTTCACTGGAGCGCTGGCGCTCTCGGGGGTTCTGGTCGCGGTCTCGGCGGCGCTGCTTCTGTCGGTGAAGCTGCTGGCGCGAACGCCCATCCTCGCCGGCCCGCAGGCATGAGTGCTGCGGTCCTCGAAGCCGAGTTTCGCGTGGCGCTGCGCGAGATCGACGTCGAGCTCGAGTTCGAGGTAGGCGCAGGTCGCTGTCTGGCGCTGGTCGGTCCGTCGGGTGCCGGCAAGAGCACGGCCCTGCGCGCGATCGCGGGGCTGCACCGGCCCGACCGGGGGCGAATAGGGCTCGCCGGCCACAAGTGGTTTGACTCCGACGACGGCCTAGACCTTGCGCCAGAGGGTCGCAGCTGTGGCTACGTGTTCCAGGAGTACGCGCTGTTTCCGCATCTCTGCGCATGGCGCAACGTCGCTTTCGGAGTCAAGGGGCGCGATCGCACCGAGCGCCGGCGCCAGGCGCTGGAGTTGCTCGAGAGCTTCGACATCGGCGATCTCGCTGACGCGCCGACATCGCGCCTTTCGGGCGGAGAGCGCCAGCGCGTCGCTCTTGCCCGCGCACTCGCGCCGCGACCGCGCCTGCTGCTCTTGGACGAGCCGCTGTCGGCGCTCGATGCCCGCACTCGAGCCGACGCGGGCCGCAGGCTGGCGACGACCCTGGCCGAGCTCGACGTCCCCTCGGTTCTCGTCACCCATGACTTCGCCGAGGCTGCCGCCCTCGCCGACGAGATCGCGGTGATGGACCGTGGCCGCCTCGTCCAGCAGGGCTCGGCCGGCGAGCTCAGCGGCAACCCCGCGTCGTCGTTCGTCGCCGACTTCGCCGGCGCCTCGGTCTTGCGCGGCATCGCGCGGTCCGGCGAGGGCGGCAGCCTCGGCGAAGTCATGGGTGACGAGAACCGAG
>JBKJXG010000242.1:0-3995 GCA_046716525.1 Solirubrobacterales bacterium | reverse complement strand
TGCGCTCGATCGCGGCCCTCGCATCCGCCTCGTCGACCTCCGCGTCCCAGTCGTCCATCGGGATCGAAACGAACGCCGGGCCCTTCGGCGGCAACGAGGCCAGGTGCGTCGCCCGCGCCAGCGCCAGTGGCACGTCCTGCGCCCGCGCCGGCTCGTAGCTCGACTTGACCAGGGGGTGAGGCATCCGGGTCGCATCGCGATTGGTCAGGTTGGCCTGCAAGGTGATCAGCGATCGCGTCTGCTGGCCGGCGGTGATCACTAGCGGCGAGTGATTCGCCTGTGCGTTGAAGATCGCTCCCATCGCATTGCCGACCCCGGGGGCCGTATGCAGGTTGACCAGTGCCGGTCCCCCGCTGGCCTGGGCGTAGCCGTCAGCCATGCCGACGACGACCGCCTCCTGCAGCCCGAGGACATAGCGAAAATCGTCGGGAAAGCTCTTCAGCATCGGCAGCTCGGTCGAGCCCGGGTTGCCGAACATCGTCGTCATGCCGTGCGCGCGAAAGAGCTCGAACGAGGCTTCGCGGACCGTGGTCACGCCGGTGACTCTATGCGGTGGGCGAAGCCGAGGGTGGGCACAAACTCACCTCTGGTGAAGTGACGGAGACTGGCCAACCCTGACATCGTGCGATGTAACGGTTGTATCAGTGGTGGTGTAAACAGCCCTATCGCGATGTCCGACGAGACGCCAGAGCCAGAGCCAGAGACCGCAGAGCAGCGCAGCGTCAGCGAGAAGCTGTTGAAGGCGATGCGCGTCGCCCGCGAACTGCTGCCCGGCGATGCAAGCTACGGCGACTCGCTCTCCACCGCCGGCTTGGAGCCGCGGCGGGTCATGGCCCGGCGGCTCGGCGAGCTGGCCCAGCAGCGCCCGGGGGTGCTCAAGGAGGCGGGCCTGAGCGCGTTTCAGGTTTGGGAGGCCGTCGCCGAAGGAGGCGGCCGCCAGATCGGCGACGAACGCATGGCGATCGTCTTCACTGACCTCGTCGGTTTCTCCGATTGGGCGCTGGAGGTGGGTGACGACCTAGGCCTGGAGCTGCTTCGCGCTGTCGCAGAGGCGATTGAACCCCCCGTCGCCCAGCACCACGGCGACGTCGTCAAGCGCCTCGGCGACGGGATGATGGCGGTCTTCGCCGATCCCGACGAAGCCGCCGAGGCGATACTCGAGGCCCGCCGGTATCTCGAAGACGTCGAGGTCGCCGGGTACCGTCCGCGTATGCGCGCCGGAATGCACGTAGGTACGCCGCGCCGCCTGGGCGAGGACTACCTCGGCGTCGACGTCAACGTCGCCGCCCGTGTCGCTGAGCATGCGTCCGGGGGCGAGGTGCTCGTCTCCGACGATGCGCTCGAGCTGCTCGATGCAGAGCGTTTCAGCTCGCGAAAGAAGCTCTTGTTCCGTGCCAAAGGCGTGCCGAGCGGCATCACCGTCTACTCGTTGAAGGAGAGCGGATGAGCAAGGAACCCGAGGTCCTCGACACGGACAGTGGCGCGTTGGCCTCCGACGAGGCTGCCCTGGCGCGCCGCGGCGCCGTTGACCTGCTGACGATCCCCCGTCTGATCGGGGGCGCGCTCGAGGATATCCGCAGGATCGCCGAGCACATGGCTGTGCTGCCGAAGCTGCTGGTCTCGCTGGACGGGATCCAGGCCAAGGTCGACTCGCTCGATGACGAGGTGAAGATGATGCGCGCCGCAGTCGAGAGCATGGGCGGCGACGTCGGCGAGATGCAGGGCTCGCTCGAGCGCGTCGAGCCCCACCTCGAAGAGGTGAGCAAGGTCGTGCATCCGCTGCGACGGATCAACGACCGGCGCGGTCGCGGGCGCGACGCGCTCAAGTGAGCCTGCGGCCCGCCCTCGCCACGGTTCTGTGCGCCGTCGCGGTAGTCGCCGGCACGGGTTGCGGTGAGAAGGAAGAGCCGGACCGGGTGGCGCCGGTGCCCGTCGCCGGTGAGACCACGGATCAGTTGCCGAAACTGCCGAAATCTTGGCGGCCGTACCTGAACCGCGAGGCCGGCTTCGCGATCGGGCTGCCGCGCGGTTGGAAGCCAAGCGGCGACGCTGAAGGATCGACGATCCGTTCGTTCGACAAGCTGGTCGTGCTGACGATCTCGCCCGACCGCTCTCCCGACGGGCTCGCGGTGGGGGTTGACGAATACGCAGAGCGAGCCGCGCGCGCCCTGCCCGGCTATCGCGACGAGATCGAGCCCTCGATGGCGCGGCCGTTCGGCCGCAACTACGAAGCCGTCGAGGTGCGAGCGACCGCCACCGCGAGCGCGACCGGAGTCGATCAGGACATCTCGGTGATCGTCCTCAGGCGTGAGGGCGTCGCCACCTTCACGATCGTGATCGCCGCCAACGCCAAACCCAGCGCCGAGGAGAGCCGCGAGCTCGCCGTGCGCGTGGCGGAGACGCTGCGCACCCGTGCTCCAACGAGCTAGCGGTCCGGGCGCTCCGGGTAGATGTCGTCGATCGTCGTCAGTGTCTCGAAGGGGGCACCGGCCGCGGCTGCGATCGCTTCGGCGCCGCCGGCAAGGCGGTCGACGACGCAGACTCCGGCGACGATCTCGAGCCCCTGCCCGCGCAGCTGCTCGATCGCTGCGATCGTCGAGCCGCCCGTGGTGCCCGTGTCCTCGACCACCAGCACCTTCATCCCCGCTTCGACCGGCCCCTCGACCATTCGCTGCAGACCATGGGCCTTTCCCTCCTTGCGCACGAAGAAGCCGACGAGCCCGGCTCCGCGAGGAACCGCGATCGCTGCGCAGGCAAGCGGGATCGCCGCCATCACCGGGCCACCGACCGCCTCGGCATCGTGGCGAGCCGCGGTTTCGGCGATCAACTCGCCGACCGCGAGAAAGCCCTCCGGGCGCAGCACAGCCCGGCGGGCGTCGACGTAGTAGGAAGCCTGCTGCCCGCTCGACAGCGTCACGTCCCCGATCACCAGCGCGTGCTCGCGCAACTCTGAGATGAGCGTCTCGCGAGCAGCGGTCATATCAGCGAGCACGACCGTGTTGCTGCCCGCTGGCCCCGGAGGCGGAAGCAGAAGAAAAAGCCCGCGACGTAGTCGCGGGCCATAGATTCAGGCGAGAGCTGAGGAGCCAGCGGAATTATTCCCGTTAGCCGTACACGTACATCGCGTCGCCGAGGTCGATCCAGTTGTAGATGAAGACCGAGTCGGGGATCGGGTTACGGATGCAGCCGTGGCTGGCGTTGTAGGTCGGAACCGAGTGGTAGCCGTGAGTGGCCTCGCCGCGGTTGTAATAGACGGAGTAGTACATGCCGAGCGAGTTGAAGCCGGCGTCCTTTCGATAGAACGTGAAGTGACCCTGATCTGAGGGTGTCGCCGGGGCGCCGGTGGAGACATGGAAGGTGTACTTGACCTCGCCGTCGTCGACCAGGGCCATCACCTGCTTCGAGATGTCGACCTCGGCGTGCTTGCCGGCGTTTGGATACTGGGCCTGAAAGCCCCCGTTGCCGGCGGCCAGCGTCTGGAAGATCCCCGGCGTCGCCTGGAAGTTGCGGGCCATGCCGTTGACCTTGCGAAACGTCATCACGGCGCGCTCTGTATGCGAGCTGTAGTTGGACTTGTCGGTGTTGAAGTAGCCGCGGTCGCGCAGGAGGTCGTTGAACGCAGCCACCGCTGGGCCGCTGTCGCCGGGGTCGAGATCGGGATAGGTGAGCTTGAAGTCGTTCGACTTGGCGCTGCCTGCGGCCTGCGCTCCGGTGGCCGCCTTACGCACGCGAACCCGGTATTTGCCCGCCTCGATCAGCGGCTTCGAGCGCAATTTGAATCGACCAAAGTTCTTGCCCTTGACCTGGCGCACGAACGGCGTCTTGCGCATCACCGTCTTGCCCTTGTTGGCGAGCTTGATCTCGACCTTCTGGCCGCCGACGAACGGGGCCACCTTGCCGACCGCTTCGACGCGATCACCAACATCGACCTTGCCGTTGCGGACGCCCTGCAGCTCCAGCTTGATCTTCGCGGGCGCTGGGCCTGGCGACTGTGG
>JBKJXG010000241.1:0-5262 GCA_046716525.1 Solirubrobacterales bacterium | reverse complement strand
GCGTGCGGCAGCGAAAGCGAGCCGGCGCCGACGACCACGCTCACCGTGCCGCAGCAGTCGGAGACGACGACCCCTCCCCCGGCTGCGGCGGGAAACGGGCCGGCGCCAGAGAAGCCGCCGCGCGCCGAAGAGCCAACCACACCGGCTGAGGGACCGAACGGCGATCCGCGCGAGACCGCGCTCGAGCGCTCCGCCGAGCGCACGGTGACGCGCTTCGTCGATGCGCTCGACGCCCGTGACGGCAGGGCTGCCTGCGCGCTCCTCGCCGAGGGGGCGATCGAGCAGATCGAACTGCCGAAGCGAGGCCGAGACTGTGCCGCTTCGCTGACGGCATCGATCGGCTATCGCGACCCGCGCGGCCTGCCGGTATGGGAGTCGGGCAAGGTCGCGACGATCGTCTCGGTCAGAGTCGACGGCGAGCGGGCAACCGTGGTCGCGACGGTGGTCACCCGCTTCGCCGACCGCGCGGAGGTCTCGATCGAAGACGATGTCGTCTACCTCGTACGCGGCGCCGACGCTTGGTCGATCGCCAAGCCGAGCTCGACTCTCTACCGCGCCGTCGGCATCGCCGACGTGCCGCCCTCGGTCCTGACCCCGCCCTAGCGCGGAACCGAAACGATCCGCTGGCGGGGGCCGGTGCCGCTGATCAACGTGACGTAGGCGCGCTTGTCGGTGAGCGCGGTCGACCACAGCGTTCCGTCGCGCCGCGAAAGCAGAGTGCGCCCGCCGCCACCTCCGTTCAGCCCGGCGAGCTTGAGCCGGTCCGCGCGCGCGGTGTGACGAACGTAGAGCATCCGGCCACCCAGAATCGAGGGATTGGAGAGACCCTCGGTGCTCGAGCGTATTAGGGTCGCCTCGCCCGCCTTGCGGCCCTTCGCCCCGAGCACACGCTTGACGATCGAGTTCTGGTTACCGCCGGCCTTCGCGTAAACGAGGCGATTGCGATCGAGGCTGGGACGACCGAGCTGGCCGGCTCGGCTCGTTTGGCCCAACGACTTCTGGGCGCCCGGACGTTGCGGGTTCGTGAGCTCGCGCGCTCGCAGGTAGTCGCGTCCGGAGGTGCGCGCGCGCCAAACGACCCAGGTCCTGGAGATCGCGACGGCATCGGCGTCGGGTGCCGGGAAACGACCGATCTCAGACGTGTCTGCCGCGCTCAGGACGACGATCTCCTCGCCGCGAACCACCGCGAGGCGCCCGTCACCCAGCGCGGGGTCCCCGCCAGGGAGGGCAACCTCCTCGCCGCCGCGCTCGAGCACTCCCGAACCGTCAGGGCGCTGAAAGACGAACCCGCCACCGCCGGCACCGGGGGCGGCGGCCGGTCGCACCTCGGTCTCCGCCGCGCCGGCGGGAACGGCTACGACGAGCGCTGCCGCGCAGGCCGCAAGCGCGAGCCCGTCGCCGAAGCGAAAACCACGGTAGATCGCTGGGCGCTCGGCCATCAGCGTCGTCACCCGCACGCCAAGATCGCGATCGGCGACGGGCGCGACGAGCGCGATCGGCAGCGCCCTTCCGGCCCCGAAGGCGAGGCCGACGGCGATGCCGGTGGCCGGCTCGCCGACGGCAAAGGAGATCGCCGCCAGGGCAAAGACGCCAAAGGTGAGTACGAAGGTGGTGAATCCGAGCCCGAGCAGGATCCCGTACAGGCCCGCGGCAACGGGCATCGGCATCAGCCGTCGCCAGTGCTCGGGCAGCTGGCGACGCAGCTGCGGCATGATCGGCATGCCGCGGATCTCGGCCATCGCGGCCGCCAGGGCGATCACCGCCGCAACGCCGTAGGCGATGCGGCCGCCCGCCCCATGGACGAGCTCGCCCGCGAGAGCCAGCGCGCCGAAGGTGATCGCGCCTCCGGCGAGCGCGCCGACGGTGAATGTGGCGCAGGCCGAGAGCGTCGTCGCGCGACCGCCGGTGTGACCCACCGGGCCGATCGTCTCGATCATCGAGAACCCGCAAGGCGACCAGGTGCCGGTCAGGCCCGCCACCAGGGCGGCCACGACGAGGGTGATCGCGAGGCCATCCATCAGCGCCGTCCCCTTTGGCTCAACACGGCACCTTGGTCTGGAAGTACATGACGCAGAAGACCTTGCGGCCGCGATAGCAGTACCCCTGCAGCGAGGCGTCGCCGTTGATCCGCCGATCTGAGGGCGAGCAGCAGTCGACCAGCTTGCGGACCTGGCCGCCGCAACAGCGATACCAGCCGCCGTCAACCTGGGTCGAGATGCCGTAGATACGCGCGGTCTCGTCGCAGACCCGATTTCGTGGTGCGGGGGGCAGCGGCCGGCCATCTGGGTCGCGCAGCGGCTCGCCGTCATCGGCAACCGGCTCGCCGCGCTTGTTCACGGCGCGACCGAGGTTGTCCACGGGTTGGCCGTCGGACGCCCGCAACGGGTATCCGTGCCCATCGATTCGCGGCGTGCCGGTCGGGTGCGGACACGATCCCGTCGTGTAGATGTGGCCGCAGAAGTGGTAGGCGTCGGCTTCACCCGGCTTCACCGCCCTGGCCACCAACCCACCGGCGGTGACGGTGGTAACGGCAGCGCCAAGGCGAGCCAGAAAGCCTCGTCGCGAGCTGTTGCCGGCGAGCGAGTCGAGGGCTCGCTCGAAGCGGTCAGACATCGACGCCCGCGGCAACGGCGATCGTGCGTTCGGCACCGCGGCGCTCCGCCGCGCCCAGCACGCTCTCGAGCTGAACCAGGTTGTTGAACGTGCCCTTGGCGAGCACCCTGCCATCGCGGTCGAACGCGACGGCGAACGGGCTGCCGGGAATCTCGAGCTCGCTCCACACCGCCGAGTCGCGGACCTCCTCGAAGCTCTCGATCGCAACCATCGGATCGGTGTCGAGAGCCGAGATCGCGGGCTCGAGCGAGCGACAGACATGGCAGCCGTCGGAGACAAAGACCGCCAGCGCAAGCGCGGTCTCGGGATCGAAGGCGAAACGTTCTACGACGTCGCTGCTCGAACCGAGCTGCGGTCCCTCCTCGGGAATCTCCAGCGCGCCCTCAGGGCCCAGGCGCAAACGCAGCATGCCGACCTCGCGCGCGAGCGCGAGAACGACGACGGTGAGCCCGAGGCAGGCCAGCAGAGCCGCCGCGAGGCCGAGGCCGAGCCACTCGTCGGTGCTGAGCACACCACTCGGCAATAACGTCAGGCCGACGAAGGCAGCGGCGAGCACGGCGTTGCGGGCGACGCCGGTCCAGCTCACGGTCGAGCGAGCGCCGAAGCACGCGCAGGGAGCGCCGGCGTTACCACGCAAGATCGCGCCGATCATCGTCAGCGCGAACATCGCCATCAGCGCCGCCGCCAGCCAAGCCGCCAACTCGGAGCCGACAATGACGCCGCCGGCCAGGGCGAGCTCGGTAGCGATCAGCAGCGGAAAGACGACGCCCTGGACCCGCCGATCGAGGATGCCGAAGCTGGCAAGGGCCGTTCGGCTCGAACGAGGCGAAGCAAGCTTCGCCACGCTCGCACCCACCAAGATCCCGCCGAGGATCAATCGTCCCGCTACCTCGAGCACAGCTTCAAATTATCAAGCCGCTGCAAAGCAACACCGCCGCCGGCTACTGCCGACGGCGGCGTTGTTGTTGCTGTGCTGGCGGACGTTGCGTGCGCCAGGCACGCGACCTACTTCTTGCCGACGATCTTCACCTTCTCGCAGTTACGCGCGATCTTGTCCCTCGAATCGCCGATGACCGAATCCTTGCCGGTGCCGCAGTTGACCTTGTCGCGGCCTTGGCCCTGCAACTTGATCTTGTCGTCGCCGGTGCCGCCCTTGACGTTGTCGTTTCCGTCCTGGGCGCGGATGTCGTCGTCGCCGGAGCCACCGTCGACCTTGTAGTTGCTCGAGCCGGCACGGATGACGTCACCGCCGTCGCCGCCCTTGATCTTGTCCCCGCCGGCCTGGCCGATCAAGCAGTCGCGATCCTTGTCGCCCTTGATCGTGTCGCCGCCGCCACCGCCGCGGATCTGGTCGGACTTCTTCGAGCCCTTGAGCTTGTCGGCCTTCTTCGTGCCTTCGATCCCGAGCCCATCGACTGTGATCCCCCGGCAGCTGCTCTTCACCTTGCCGAGCTTCGTGACCGTAGTCGAGGTGTTGTTGGCCGGGTTGGGATCCCCGGTGAGGCTGGCAACGGTCGCCGTGTTGGTCAGCGTCTCTCCGGCCGCCTTGGTCGGATTGACCACGATGGTCACGGTGGCGGTGCCGCCACTGGCAATCGAACCGAGATCGCAGGTGACCGAGCCGCCGCAAGTTCCCTGTGACGGCGTCGCGGAGACGAGGTTGACGCCCGCGGGAAGCGGGTCGTTGACGGTTACGCCGCTGGCCGTCTCGGGGCCGGCGTTGGTGATGTCGAGCGTGTAGGTCAGGTCCAAGCCCGGCTGACTGCGATCGGCAGAGGCCGTCTTGACCAGCCCGAGGTCGGCCGACGCGGTATTGAAACCGAACATGAACGTGACCGGCTTGCCCTGCAAGGGGCCCGCGTCTGCGGTGCCGGTGGAGCAGTCGGCGATCGTCTCGCCCTCGCAGCTCGACTGCCCGAGGGAGTAGACCTGAGCGCCGACCCGGTCGAGCTCGGCGACGGCCTCGGCCTCGCCCGGCGCGGCTCCGTAGAGCACGCTGAACACCTTTGACTCACCCGGGGCGACCCCGCCGAAGCCGAAGTCGTAGAGCCCGCCGTGGTCGTCGGGCGGGTTCGGGAAGGGGCCACCGCTGCCGAGATCGGTGAACTCGCATACGCCGGTGTAGGCAGGTCCGCAGACGCTCTCCGAGTTGATATAGGTCCTCGGCTCGAGTGGATCGCTGGAGGCGAACCCGTCATCGGAGTTGAACTGAAGCTGCGCCGACGTTCCCTTGCTCGTCACGTACTCTTGAAACGCCGTCGGCTCGATGTCCCAGTCCATGACCCGGCGATAGCGCAGGTCGTCGAGCGGGTTCGTGCCCGTGTTGGTAACCGTGACCGTGTCCACGAACAGGTTGGGGCTCACCGCCGACGGCTGGTAGTCCTGGGTGACTCTCATCTGGAACCCGGGCAGGGCCGCGTCGGAGACCGTGACGGTCGAGATCGCTCGGTCCGCCGACGGGGAGGTGAAGCTGTCGACGGTGAGGTTGGCGTCGCCGGAGGCTTCGTTGGCGAACCCGGTCAGCCCGCTGGTCGCGTCGGCGATGCCCCAGCCCTCACACACGCATCCGGGCGACGTCGAGTCGATGTTGAGCGGGACGAAGCGCAGCCCGACTTCAGTAGTTGCCGTCTCCGGGGTGGGACCGGGGCA
>JBKJXG010000240.1:0-7008 GCA_046716525.1 Solirubrobacterales bacterium | reverse complement strand
GGTCGGAGTTCTCGTTGGTGTCGCAACCCTCTTACACGTGCGCAAGCGTCGGTTCGGTAAGGGTCCGACGGAGCAGCGTGCGGCTTGGGGGGAGCGCCGGCACGGTGAACGTTCGG
The DNA here is from genome assembly GCA_046716525.1 of Solirubrobacterales bacterium. Taxonomy (GTDB): domain Bacteria; phylum Actinomycetota; class Thermoleophilia; order Solirubrobacterales; family 70-9; genus WHSW01. Next base: position 6,892 of record JBKJXG010000240.1, on the reverse strand, counting down.
CGGAGCTGCTTCCCATCCCTGGTACGCACCGTCCTCGCATCCATGCTGCGGAAGCTCCGGCGAACCTTCCCCGTACCGTCGCTCCTGCTCTTGGGTCCGCCCTCCTGGCGGCCCTTTTCGCGGCTCTTCCGTTTATTGCGGCTGGGTTCGTGGGGGTGTTGGGGGTGGGGTTGGTGAATGACGACATGGCGTCTCACCTCCTCATTGCTGATTGGATCGATGAGCGGTTTCGGCCCGAGCCGGTGTTCATCGACCAGGGGTATCCGCTGGGGCCGCATGCGCTCGTCGCGGGCCTGTCCGCTCTGCTGCACGCGAGCTCGATCGACGTTTTCGCCGGATTGATGCTGGCGATTCCGGCTCTGACGGCCCTGGTCGCGTACTCCGCGCTTGAGGGACTCGGGAGGCCGGCAAGAGTTGCCGCCGCCGCGCTCATTGCGCTGCCCTACATGGCTGCGGCGTATGTGGCGCAAGAGGCTTTCAAGGAGCCGATCATCGCGCTCTTCTTGCTCGCGTTCGCGTTGCTGCTGCCGACGGTGAAGTCACCTCGTCAGGCAATTCCGCTGGGCGTGATCGCAGCGGGCTCCGCCTACGTCTACTCCTTCCCAGGCCTGGCATGGCTGGTTGGGGTGACGCTCGTCTGGATCTGTTTCGCGCTGGTCGTTCGTGGGGGTGGCGTGAGGGTTCGGCGGAACATCCCGCAGCGAAGCGCGGACGTTCCGACGACGCCCTCACCCACCCCCGCGGCCCTCGCCTGGACCGCCGGCGCCGCAGTTGGAGTCTTCCTCGTCCTGATAGCGCCAGAGCTGCCGCGCCTGCTGGAGTTCGAGGACTTCCGGGCCCTGGATCCGTCGAAGGCAAACGAGGGCGGGCTTGGGAACCTGCCCGGCCAGATCTCGCCGCTGACCGGGCTCGGCATCTGGCCGACGAGCGAGTTTCGCCTTTCCGCCGGCGCCAACAGCCTGCCCTCGATCGTCTTCTATGCGGGTGCGCTGCTCGCGGCCGTCGCCTTCGCGCTGGCGTTGCCCCGCTGGATCCGTCGCCACGGCGCCGCGATTCCCGCGGCGCTTGTCGCAGCCGTCGCTCTCTATATCGCCGCTCGGGCGCTCGGAACCGTCTACACGTCGGCGAAGGCGACCTCGATCGCCGCGCCGCTGATCGCATTGGTGACGCTGGGTGGGCTGTTCGCGGCGAAGCGCACGGCGATGGCCGTTCTCGCCACCGTGTTCGCGATCGCCGCCGGGGCCTCGAGCTTTCTCATCCTTCGCCAGGCGCCCGTCGCGCCCGAAGCGCACATGCAGGAGCTGGCGGAGATTCGGCCTTTGGTCGAGGGCGAGAAGCTGCTCTTTTTGGGCCGCGACAACTTCATCCTCTACGAGCTGCGCGGCTCGAAGCCCTTCACCTCGGTGAAGAACTTCTACGACCCGTACTTCGTCGAGCCGAACACCGAGCTCGCAAACGTCTTCTCCAAGTTCGATTTCGACTCGGTCACGGCCGAGACCCTGGCGCGCTTTCGCTACGTGCTCGCGACCCGGGCTGCTTACGCGAGCGGGCCGCCGCCGGGGTACGAGGTGGTCGAGAGCACGGACTCGTATGAGCTGTGGACCCGAGAAGGTTCGCCGCTTGGCCGCGAGCCGGGGGAGACGGACGCCGAGCCGGGGCGCGTCGGTGGCTGTGAAGGCCGAAAGACGAGCCAAGTCTCGGCGTTGGCGCAGCCGCCGGTCGTCGCCTCGGCCGATGCCTGGTCGGCGCAGACGATCGAGGGCGGTGACGAAGGAGCGGTGATCGAGCTCGATCTGCCGGCGGGCGAATGGGAGCTCTCGATCCAGTACGACGCCACCCGCGAGGTCGCGATCGAGGCGCCCGGGCTGACCGTGGCGCTGCCCGGCAACCTCGACTACCGCGGACCCGCTGCTTTCTTTGCCGTCGGGTCGATCGAAAGCGACGGCAGCGAGCCGGCGCCGATCGCGGCGACGGTCGAGGACCTGCCTCGACTCGGCCGCCTGCTGGGCGCCAACTCGGTTGCCCATCTCGGCACGGTTGCCGCGACCTCGGCCGAGCCGCGCACCGACAGCTGCGATGACTACGTTGACTGGTACAAGAGCCCATGAGCATCGGCTTCGGCGAGGCGCTTTTGATAGTCGGCGGGCTGCTGGCAACTGCCGCAGCGCTCTCCGGCGTCATGCGCGGGACGATGCTCTCGACCGCGGTGCTCTCCGTCGTCCTCGGGATCGTCCTGGCGCTTGCAGGCGTCGTCGAGATCGAGGTCGACGATTCCGGCGTGCTCGAGCTGATCGAGCTGGCCTTGATCCTGACGCTGATCTCCGATGGGCTCGTGGTCGAGCGCGAACTGCTCGAAAAGCATTGGGGCCCACCTGCGCGGGCGCTCGTCTTCGCGATGCCGATCACGCTCGCGTTGCTCGCATGCGGAGCGAAGCTGCTCTTCTCCGAGCTCTCCTGGGCGGAGGCGTTTCTGCTCGGGGCGGTGCTCTCGCCGACCGACCCCGTGGTCACTTCGACGGTCGTCACGGCGCAGCGGGTACCGGAGCGCATCCGCCACACGCTCAACCTCGAATCCGGCCTCAACGACGGGCTGGCGCTGCCGTTCGTCCTCTTCTTCCTCGTGCTCGCAGGCCCCGGCGGCGACGCCGGCTCCGAGGCTGCCGAGCTGGCCGGCGAGGCAGCGTTCGGTGCTGTGGTGGGCGTCGCGATCGGCTTGCTCGGAGGCTTCGTTCATCGCATCGTGCCCGGCGGTGTGACTGCGATCTACGAGGGCATCTACGCCGTTGGCTTCGGCCTGTTCGCCTACGGCGTCGCCGACGTCACCTTCGGCAACGGCCTGATCGCCGCCTTCGTCGCCGGGATCACGCTCGCCTACTCCGAGCACAAGATCACCGAGGGCTTTTCCGCCTTCTCGGAGAACGTCAGCGCGATCTTTCAGGTGCTGACCTTCTTCGTCTTCGGCGCGATCATCGTCGCCACCGGCTATGACGGCCCGATCTGGGCCCTGATCGCATTCATCCCCTTCGCGCTGCTGATCGCCCGTCCCGCCGCTGTCATGACCGCCCTTGCCGGCACAAAGATCCCCGGTCCCCACAAGGCGTTCATTGCCTGGTTCGGGCCCAAGGGCGTGGCCTCGATGCTGTTCGCGATCCTCGTCCTCGACGCGGGGGTCGCCAACGACCTGCTCGTATTCGATGTCGCCGCCTTCGTCATCCTCGCCTCGATCCTCGCCCACGGGCTCACCGATACGGTTGGGGCCTCGTGGATCGAGCGGCGAATGAAGCTGCGCCCGTGACCGCGGCGTTCGACCTCGGGCGCGTCGAGGTAGGCGAGATGCGCCTCTCCGAGCGCGACGAGGCGATCGCGGTGATCGCCCGGGCGATGAGCGACAGCCCGCAGCACATCGCGGCCTTCGGCTCAGACCACGAACGCAACTGCCGCAACCTGACGCGGATGTTCCGCTCGATGTTCGCCGTCGTTCGCGGCCAGCGCCCACTCGTGGCGCGCCTCGACGGTCGCATCGTAGGTGCCACCAATGAGCTGCGCGAGGCAGGTTGTCAGCCCACTGCGATCGAGAAGCTGCGCTTGGCGCCGGCGGTGCTCTCGGTCGGCCCGCGCGCCTTGCCGCGGGTCGGTCGCTGGCTGGCCGACTGGGAACGGCGCGATCCCCACGCCCCGCACTCGCACTACGGCCCGTTCGGGGTCGAGCCGGCACTTCAGGGCCGTGGCATCGGCAGCCTCGTGCTCGCCGAGTACACCCGCCGCCTCGACGCCGACCGCCTCGACGCCTATCTCGAGACCGACAAGCCCGAGAACGTGGCGCTTTACAGCCGCTTCGGCTTCGACGTCATCGACGAGGGCGGGCTGCTGGGCGCGCCCAACTGGTTCATGTGGCGCACGGCCGGCGCCGACGCTCCGGCGACGCCCAAGCGCTGAATTCAGTCGTTGGCGAGCTTCTCGACGACCTGACGCGCGGTCTCGGGATCGACGTCGGTGAACTTGAGATAGAGGCTGACCGCGTCGTCGATGTGACCCATCAGCGCCGCCTGCTCGACTTCGGGCGGAGGCTTCGGCGCGCCGGCGGGCAGATCCATCAGGCGGGCACGCCGGCGAGGCGCTCGCCGACCCACTCGGTCGAGGCGACGTGGCGGTTCATGCCGAGCTGCTTGGGCTCATAGCCGAGCGCCAGCCCAACCAGCTGCGGCAGGTGCAAGACGGCAAGGCCGAGCTCGCGGCCGGCGATCTTCGCCGCCTCTGGCTGTTGCAGGTCGAGGTTGAGGTGGCAGAGCGGGCACGGCGTGACGAGGCAGTCGGCGCCCTGGTCGAGCGCGTCGCCGATGTGGGTGCCGGCCTGGCGCAGCGAGGTTGCGCGGTTCATCGTCACGATCGGAAAGCCGCAGCACTTGCGCGAGCCGTCGTAGTCGACGACCTCGCCGCCGAGCGCCTCGATCACCTTCTCGAGATACAGGTCGCGCTCCGGATGTTCCTCGTAGCCCAGGCGATGCTTGGGCCGGATCACGTAGCAGCCGTAGAAGGGCCCGACGCGCAAGCCGGCAAGCGGGCGCGTCACCTTCGCCTTCAGGTTCTCGAGGCCGTAGTCCTCGACCAGGACCCAGAGGAAGTTCTTGTTCTCGAAGCCTTCCTTGCCCTTGACGTACTCGAGACCCTCGTCGGCAAGCGCCTCGTTGACGTGGGCGCGGTAGGCCGAGTCGGCGTCAAGGCGCTGCTGGCATTCGGACTGCGCCCCCTGGCAGGTCGAGCAGATGTTCATCATCGCCAGGCCGGTGTCTTGGGCAAGGGCGAAGGTGCGCGCGTTGAGCGTGTCGGCGAGCTCCTGGTTGTGCTCGGCGATCACACCGGCGCCACAGCAGTTGGCGCGATCGAGCGTGACCAGCTCGATCTCGAGCTTGTCGGCCACGAGCGCCATCGAGCTGTGCAGCTCGGTCGTGAAGCCGCGCGAGACGCAGCCGGGCCAGTAGGCGAGTTTCATTCGCGCCCCTCCTCGGTCGTTGCTTGATCATCGGCCGACGCGACCGTCTCCGGCGGCTCGGCGGCAGGTGCGGAGACGGCCTCTGCCTGCCTTTCGTCGCTTTCCTTCGGCGCCGGCTCCTCGCCCTCCTCGCCTGTGATGTAGAGATTGAGCTCGATCTTGGACTCCTCGGCGCGCTCGTAGATGCGCTCGACGTGCTCCTGGGCATCGCCCGGCAGCTTGTGGTGGATCCCCGGGATCAGCTTCGGCAACGAGCGCATCTTGCCCGCGCGGATGCCTCGAAGCGCGGTTGGGATCGACTGAAAAAGCCCCTTGATCGACGCCAGCCTCGGCATCAGCTTGCCCTTGACCCCGGGCGCGTATGACTCCTGCAGCAGCAGCGACTCGTCGAGCGTGCCCTTCTTCTCGATGATCTTGACGAAGGCGTTCTCGTGGCTGTGTCCGTTGTTTCGGTCGGCGATCCCCTCTTCCCCGGCGAGGCGGCGCAGGCGCATGATCTGGTCCATCGGCGCAACACCCTTGGGACAGGCATCGATGCAGCTGAAGCAATGGGTGCAGTCGTAGATCCCGTGCGGGTCCTGAGCGAGGTCGTAGAGGCGCTCACGGCTCTCGACGTCGCGCGGGTCGCCGACGAAGCGGTAGGCCTTGGCCAGCGCCGCCGGGCCGATGAACTCGGGGTCGGCCTCCATCGAAAGACAGGACGAGACGCAGGCGCCGCATTGGATGCAGGCGATCGTCTGGGTGATGTCGACCATCGACTCCGGCGGCACGATGCGCTCGCGCTCGGGCGGGTCGCCATCGTCGAGCAGCCACGGAGTCACCCGGCGCATCTTCTTCCAGTGCGTCGACTCCATGTCGGTGACGAGATCCTTGATCACCGGCATGTTGCCCATCGGCTCGACGGTGATCGGGTCGTTGGAGCCGTTCATGCGATTGGCTTCCTCGTGGGCCTCGCCAATTTGCGTCAGGCAGGCGAGCGTCGACTTGCCGTTGATCTTCACCCCGCACGAGCCGCAGATCGCCGCCCGGCAAGAACAGCGCACCGCGAGCGATCCGTCGTCGCGATCTTTGGCCTGAAGCAGTCCGTCGAGGACGGAGAGTGTCGGGTCGAGCTCGACCTCGAACTCCTCCCAGTAGGCACCCTCGCCGCTCTCCGGCTTGAACCGCCGCACCTTCAGCGTGTAATTCTCGGTCGCGACCTCGCCGGCCGCCTCCGCGGTCTCTGCCTGGCCCATCAGTAAGTCCTCTCCATTGGCTGCCATTCGGTGATCGTGACGTCGGAGTAGCTGATCTCGGGCCCGTCGCCGTTGAGGGTGAGATCGATGTGCTTGAGCCACTCCTCGTCGTTTCGCTCCGGGAAGTCGGTGCGGAACTGGGCGCCGCGGCTCTCCTCGCGATGAAGCGCGCCGACGCAGGCGCATTCGGCGCAGTCGAGCATGTAGCCGAGCTCCAGTGCCCCGAGCACGTCCTGATTGAAGATCTCGCCTTGATCGTCGATGTAGGCCGAAGCAGCCTGCTCCTTGAGGTCCTTGACTTTCGCAAGCGCGGTCTCGACGCCCTCCTTGTCGCGAAAGACCGAAACATAGGAGTCCATCGTCTGCCCCATCTCCTTGCGGATCTCCGATACCCGGCGCCCCGAGCCGCGCTCGCGGCCGACGATGTCTGAGATCAGCTTCTCCTAGTCGGCGAGCGTCGCTTTCGAGGGCCGCCCGGTGTCGACGCCCTTGGCGCGGGTGGCCGCATGGAGGCCGGCGCGACGGCCGAAGATCAGCGTATCGAGCAGCGAGTTGGCGCCGAGGCGGTTGCCGCCGTGGACCGAGACGCAGGCCGCCTCGCCTGCCGCGTAGAGCCCGGGGATCTCGGTGGCGCCGTCGATGTCGGTCTTGATCCCGCCCATCGTGT
>JBKJXG010000239.1:0-2736 GCA_046716525.1 Solirubrobacterales bacterium | reverse complement strand
CGCTGAGCTCCTTGGCGCGACCGTCGGCCGGCAACGCTCGTGCCATCTCCTTCAGTCGCTCGCCCGAGCGCTCGTGGTAGGAGAGCATGACGTCGTCCCACGGCAGCTCGATGAACTCACAGACCTTGCGAAGCACCGGCTCCGTATCGAGGACCAGGTCCTCGTAGCGAATCTCGACGTAATGGCGCAAATTCGGCGAGTCCTCGCGAGCCTTGGTGATCTTCTTCTGCCAGCGTTTGGCGATGTCGCCGGCGGTGAGATCGCGCACGGTTCGGTCGAGGACGGAGAGGGCGACATCGCGCCCGTCGCGAATCACGTGGATGAAGCGCGCCTCGGGCAGCGCCCGCTGAATCAGCTTCATCTTCTGCACGTACGTCGGCGTCTTCTCTCCCCAGCGCGGCTTACCCTGCTGCTCGGAGTAGGCGTCGTAGAAGGTGCGAACCGCCGGCCCCGCCTTGACCGCGGGCAGCGCCCGCAGGCGGCCGAGCATCTCCTCGTCGGAGAAGCCGAAGTCGTTCCACTCGCGGGCGGACTTCATCGCCTCGAGGGCGCTCTCGGGGGTGGCGTCGTCTGAGCGCGCGGCCTTGATCAGATCGGGGACGAAGTGGGTCTCGGGCGGGATCGTCAGGTCCGGATGTGCATCGAGCATCATCCGCAGCAGCGTTGTGCCGGAGCGGTTCATGCCGACCACGAACGGGATCGGGTCGCCGCTCGGCTCGTCACGTCGAAATCTCGACAGGATTCCCATGGAAGGCAAAAAGGCTACTTATCGGCCGAGCCGCCGCGCAGTCGCGACAGCAGCCCACCGCCGCCGCTGCCGCGATCGGCGCGCTCCTTCGAGCCCGCCCATTCCTCACGCGGCGTCCAGCTCTCGCGAGGCGTCCGCGTCTCATACCCGAGATCGTCGAGCAGCTGCCCAGCCGTTTCCTCGAACTCCGCGTTTTCCTCGGCGCTCGTCTCGCGTTTCCACACCGCAACCCGCTCGGTGTCGGGCGGTTTCGTCGTCATCGCGTGGGCGGCAACGCGTTCGCCGGCCTCACGCTCGGGGCGGCCTTTCTTCGCCGGCAACGCCCCGGCCATCTCCTTGAGACGCTCGCCGGCGCGCTCGTGGTAGGTGAGCATCGCCGGATCGAACTCGAGCTCGATGTGGGCGCAGACTCGCCGCAGCACATCCTCGGTGTTGTCGATCAGATCCTCGTAGCGGACCTCCATGTAGTGCTCGACCTCCTCGGCGTCGAGCTGCGACTTGGCGATCTTCTTGCGCCACCGCCGCGCCATCTCGCGGGCGGGGATCGGATCCTTGCCGCGCTTGGCGATCCGGGCGTTCTGCGAGAGCCCGGCGTCGCGGCCGTCCCGAATGACGTGGATGAAACGGGCCTCGGGCAGCGTCTTTTGCAGCTTCTTCATTTTGCGCACGTAGTCGGGCGTCTTGTCGCCCCAGCGCGACTTGCCTTGCTTGCGCGCATAGAGGCGATAGAACGCGCGCAGAGCATCGGTCGTGTTGAACGGCTCGATCGCCTCCATTTCAGCGAGGAGCTCATCCTCGTCGAGCCCGAAGTCGTTCCAGCGCCGCCGCTGGTCACGGACGATCACATGCGTCGCGATCCTCGCGTTGAATCGCAGCCGGCCCGACGCCTGGATGAACGGGTTGGCGAAATGCGTCTCGGGTGGCATCGCCAGTTCGGGATGGGCATCGAGCATCATCCGCAGCAGCGTCGTGCCCGAGCGCCCGACGCCGACGACGAACGGCGCCGGCGCAACGTCTTCGACCCGCCCGCGCAGGCGACGGTTGCGAAGCGTGCGAAGGGAATAGTCCATTGCCATCGAGTCCGAGAGTGTTGCAACTAACACGTTGGAAGTCTCGAGCCGCACCCCCGCAGGCGAAGCCGAGGAGGTGGCGGCCGTGATTCAGAGCGACAGCTATTCGAGGTAGCCCAGGTCTCGCAGCAGCTCTCCGGCTACCGACTCGAACTCCGCCTGATCGACGGCGCTCATCGCCGTTCGCCAACTCCCGCTGCGCTCAGCCGTCGGCGGCCTCGCGGTCAGCGCATGCGCCGCAGCTCGCTCTGCTCCCGACCTCGCGAGCCGCCCTCCCGCGCCCGGCAGGTCGCGGGCGATCTCGCCGATCCTGGTCTCGGCGTCGCGGTGGTAGTCGAGCATCGCCGGCGAGAACTCCAGCCGGCAGAGCTCACACACTCGCCGCAATTGCGGCTCGGGGTCGGTGACGAGGTCCTCATAGCGCAGTTCGAGGTAGCGGCCCCGCAGTCTCTTGGCCTGCCTTCGCGCTCCCTTGATGCGATCGCGCCACAGCCGTGCTGTGTCGGCCATCGGCTTGCCCGCGCCCATGCCGCGCCGGCGTCGCGAGATGGCGACGTCGCGGCCGTCGCGAATCAGGTGGATGAACCGTGCCTCCTCCAGCGCCTGTCCGATCTCGCGCATGTGGCGGACGTACGCCGGCGTCTTCTCACCCCAGCGAGGCTTTCCGGCTGTTCGCGCGCAGAGCGAGTAGAAGACCCGCAAGACCGCTCCGGCATCGGTGCCGTCGAGGCGCGCCGTAGCGTCACGAAAAGCAGCGGCGTCGAGCCTGAAGTCACCCCAGTTTCGCGCTGAGATGATCTCTTCGACCACGGCTTCACGACCGGCGTGACGCCGTGCGGATTCGATCACCGCCGGCACGAACTGTGTCTCGGCGGGAATCGTCAGCTCGGGATGGGCGTCGAGCATGAGCCGAAGCAG
>JBKJXG010000238.1:0-2854 GCA_046716525.1 Solirubrobacterales bacterium | reverse complement strand
CTAACCTACCCCCGCTTTCGCGGGGGGGGGCGGGTTGGTCCGTTTTAAAGGGGTTTTAGTGGGGTTCACCCCATTTAACTGGCCTTTCGATGACGGTTCGGCGTCGGAAAGGTCGCAATTTGCGAATGCCATCGGCGCTCGTACTCAGACCGGTTCTTAGGATCGCCCCAGGACGACCGGTGGCACCCAGGGGGTGTTGGGATTCAATGGCTAGGACAGGTTTGATGCGAAGAGCCCGGGCGGCACCTCTGAGATGCGGGGGGCGCGCTGATGGCGACCGGGCTAGTTGTTCACGGGACGCAGAATGAAACCCGTCAACGCACCATCTGGCCTGCGACGCGTCCCGCTCCGTGGCCGTGCGATCGAGGATTGGCGCGAGCGTTCCGGCCGGTTGTTCTCCGAGTTCGAGCGACAGGCGCGAGCGATGGTTCGCCGCGCCTTTCGCGGGGCGTTCTCCAGCCACGAGATCGACGACATCTATGCGAGCGCGTGGACGGGAACCCTGCGGGCGCTCGCCGGTCGCCATGGTGAGATGACCGACGACGAGATCCGCAGCTATGTGCTCACGGCTGTCGCGAATCAGGCGAGCCGCGAGTTGCGCCGTCGCAAACGTAAGCCAACCGCTCCGCTCGAGCTCGTAGCCGAGGTGATTCCCGACGATGGCCTCGCGCCGGACCTGCGAGCAGAAAGCGCCGAGCAGGCGCAGATCGCGCGCGACCTGTTGACCTCGCTGCCACCACGTCGGCGCGCCGTCATGTTGCTGCGCTATGGCTGGGGGCTGGAGCCGAAGCAGATATGTGGGCTCGTCAACGGGCTTTCGCCACGCGCCTACCGCAAGGAGATCACGAAAGGCGTCGACCAGCTGACCGAGCGGATGCGCGCGCTGGAGACCGGTGGGTGGTGCTTGGAGCGAGAGCCGATCCTGAAGAGCTACGCGGCCGGCCTCGCCGACGACGACGAGGCACGACAGGCCAAGGCTCACATGGCCCATTGCCGCGAGTGCTCACAGTTCGTAGCGAGACTGCGCGGTCACCTCCACGATCTCGGATCAAGCGTGGTTCTGGCAGGCGCGATCGACGGCATCGACGCGAAGCTCTCGATCGGCGACCGCGTGGCGGATCTCGGAGATCGGGCAAAAGACGCGGCAGGCGGCTTGGTCGGGCGAGGCGGTGTTGATGAGCTCGGGCCGAGCATCGTCAGCAGCGGTGGTGCCAAGGGTGCGGGCGCAGCCGGCGCCGGAGTGTTGGCAAAGTTTGCTGGGCTCGGAACCGCGGGCAAGCTGGCCGTCGCATGTCTCGGCGGCGGTGTTGCCGCGACGGCGTGTGTAGCTGCCGGGATCGGGCCGATTGGCTCTGGCGGTGGGCAACGAGACGGTTCAGAGCCGGTGAGGTCGAATGCTTCTGCGCGCGAGCGCTCGGTCGGCGTCGAGGCATCGCCAGTACCGTCGACGCTTCCGACACAGCTCGAGACGCCATCGGCACCGCCGGCCACAGCAGCCCCCAGTGCGCTGGAGCAAGAACCCGAGGCGCAGCGCCAAACGGTCGAAGCGCCGGTTCAACCCTTGGCAGAGTCGGCGCCTCCGGTTCAGCAGGAGTTCACTCCCGATGCGGCGGCCGTGCCAGTGAGCGGGGGCTCGACCGATGTGGACGACTCGAACGGCGCATCGGCCGGGACCGTGCGAGAGGAGTTCGGGCCTTGAGAGCTCGGTGCTGCCTGGCAGCGGCGGTCGTGGCGGCGAGCGTCGCGGCCATGCCCTCGGCGGCGCAGGCTGCGGGCGCCGGCTACTACGTCTCGCAGTGCCACGACTTCTTTCGAGCGACTCCGGATATCCCGCCGGCCACGGGAGGTGGCCCCTACTTTGCCGACAATAAGTGCGAGACGGGCGCGGCCGCACTCGAAATAACTAATGCAGGGCCCGCCGTGATCAACCAAGGCAAGCAGTACACGATGACCGCCCCGGCGGGCACCGCGATCGTGGGGATCTATCTCGATGCCAACCTCCGGCGAGGCAGCGGCCACCACGCTCAGATCGCGGTGTTCGACGGCTCTTCGGTGATCCCGCTGGCGACCGGGCCCGACAGCAACCCGAGCTGGCAGCACTACGACTTCTCCGGCCTCAATCACCCGCAGCTGGTGCTGCGGCTCTATTGCAGCAACAGCAGCTGCCCGGCCGATTCGCAGCCGCACCTGTACGCGCGCAACATCAGCCTGCTGCTGGCCGACTACGCCGATCCGTCCGTCGAGTCCATCGGCGGCAGCTTGCTGGGCGGCGGGTGGCAACGCGGGACCGAGACCTTTAGCGCCGCCGCTTCCGACGCAGGCGGCGGCGTCAGAGCCCTCGACGGCTCGGTCAACGAGAGCACCCTCGCCTCCGCGGGGGACTGCAACACCGCGGGGATGGGCTTTCCGTATACCGGGCCGATCGTGCCCTGCATCGCCAGCGCCCGCTTCGACGAGTTGATCGACACCACCGTCGCGCCGTTTCAGAACGGCGTCAACGACGTACGGGTCGTCGGCGTCGACTACCCGGGCAACTACACCAATGTGATCGAACGCACGGTGATGGTCGACAATGCGCAACCGGCGCTCGCGTTCACGAACGAGCAGGAAGCGGATTCTGCCGAAACGATCCGCGCGGACGTTTTCGACGAGCACTCCGGCGTCGCCACCGCAAGACTATTCATGCCAGCGGACGGCAAGGAGTGGCAATCGCTGGAGACGAAGCTCGTCCACGGCCAGGCCCGTGCGTCCGTCGACTCGAGTTCAGTGCCCGCGGGCGAGTACGAGTTCCGCGCGACCGCCGCCGACATCGCCGGCAACACGGCGGAAACAACGCGCCGCGCCAATGGCGATC
>JBKJXG010000237.1:0-3413 GCA_046716525.1 Solirubrobacterales bacterium | reverse complement strand
TGATCGGTGGCGGCGCAGTGATGGCCGCCCTGGTCCCCGGCACCGCTGTTGCAGGCGGCCGCCCGCCATCGTCATTCGGCAAGGGCGACATCGGCATCCTCAACTATGCGTTGACGCTCGAGTATCTCGAGTACGCGTTCTATCTCGAGGCGACCAAGAACAACCAGGCGACGCCCTTCGTCGACGGTCAGACCAAGGTCTTTCTCGACACCGTGACCGGTGATGAGAAGGCGCATGTCGACTTCCTCGAGAAGGCGCTCGGCAAGAAGGCGGTCAAGGAGCCGAAGTTCGACTTCGGCACGACGACGTCGAGTCTCGACGGGTTCGTCGCCACCGCGGTCGCGCTGGAGAACACTGGTGTCAAGGCCTACAGCGGTCAGGCGCTCAACATCAAGGATCCGTCGATCATCAAAGCGGCGTTGTCGATCCTCACGGTCGAGGCGCGTCACGCCTCGGTCATCGGCCTGATCCAGAGCGGCGACTCGAAGGGCATCGTTCCCGACGGCCCGTTCGACAAGGCGCTGACGGCGAAGAAGGTGCTCAAGGCGGTCGACAAGACCGGCTTCATCAAGTAGCCCACTGGGCCGCGTGTATGGACGGTCGCCGGTGCAGCATGGCCGGCGACCGTTCTGCGCTCGGCCACGACCGTTCGGCTGTAGGTTCGCGCTATGGCCGGCTTCACCGAATACGCGGTGCCCAACGTCTCCGAAGGCAAAGACGCCAAGGCGATCGCAGCGAGCGCCTCCGCGCTCTCGGCTCACGGCGAAGTGCTCGACCGCCATTCCGACGGCATCCACAACCGCACCGTCTTCAATCTGACCGCGCCTCCGGGGGCGCTTGTGACCGCGCTCGCAGCCGGCGCGCGTGCCTGCATCGAGCAGATCGACATGCGCGCTCATTCGGGAGCTCACCCGAGCATCGGAGCGCTCGACGTTTGCCCGGTGATCTGGCTATCTGAGGCGCAACGCCAGCCCGCGCAGGCGTTGGCGCGAGAGGTTGCGAACGCATTAGCGATGCTCGACCTGCCCGTATTCCTCTACGGCACGCTCGCATCCGAGCCGAACCGAAGCGAACGCGCCTATTTTCGCCGCGGCGGCTTCGCGGCGCTGAGCGAGCGCATGGCCTCGGGCGAGCTCGTTGCCGATCTCGGTCCGGCCGTGGCGCATCCGAGCGCCGGTGCGGTCATGGTCACGGCCCGGCCACCACTCGCAGCTTTCAACGTCGAGCTCGACAGCGGCGACGTCGAAATCGCTCGCGCCGTTACCGCCGAGGTGCGCGAATCCGGCGGTGGCCTCGAGGGCGTGCGGGCGATCGGCATCGACCTCGACGGCGTCGCCCAAATTTCGACCAACGTCCACGACCCGATCGCGGTCACGCTCGGCGCCGTCGTCGAGCGGATCCGGGCTCTGGCCGCCGCACGCGGTGCGCGTCCGGTCGCGGCTGAGCTCGTCGGTCTTGTGCCTCAGGCCGCGCTTCGTGACCTGCCGCCGGACGTGCCCCTGCGCGATTTCGACCCCGACATCCACGTGATCGAGGCGCGAGTGCAGACGCGGCCCGCCGGCGGTCGTTAGCCTCCGACTCGATGGCACAACGGACGAAGAAGAAGCGCCGGCGCAAGCATCGCGGAACACAGGGGGGGACGATCGATCGCCGCGGCGGTCGCGGCCGACCGAAGACGCGCGAGGAGGCCCGCGCTCACGCGAAGCGGCGCTCCGAGCTGCGCCAGGGGCAGGCCCCGACGTGGGGCGGGGCCTTTCGCCGCGGCCTGCTTGGCGCCGCGGTATTCCTGCTGTTGATCGTGCTCGCCTTCGGCCGCCCCTTCGGCGAGGGCCTGGCTCTGTCGGCCGTGATGTTGGTGATGTACGTCCCGCTGGGCTACTACGTCGACAACTTCTTCTATCGCCGCCGACTCAAGCGCGAACGCGACGCCCGCCTGGCCGCCCGAGCCGAAACCCAGGGCCGCCGCCGCTGAAACCGCGATCGCGGGAGCGCTACCCTCGCCGCCTATGGACGTACGCATGCTCACCGTCGGCCAGGTGGCCGAGAACTGCTTCGTCTTTCGCCGTGACGGGGCGGATCGCGGTCTCGTCGTGGACCCGGGCGAGGAGCCCGAGCGAATTCTCGCCGCGATCGAGGAGATGGGCATCGGCGTCGAAGCGATCCTGCTCACCCACTGTCATTTCGACCACATCGGCGCAGTCGCGCCGGTGGCCAAGTCAACCGGCGCCCGGGTGTACTGCCCTGAGATCGAGACGCCGCTGCTCGCCGACATCATGGCTTTCATTCCCTGGCCCGGCTTCGGCCCGTATGAGAGCTACGACGCCGACGAGACCCTCACCGGAGGCGAGAAGCTCGAGCTCGCAGGCTTCGAGATCGACGTGCTCTTCACTCCCGGCCACAGCCCTGGCCACGTCACGTACTCGATCGCCGACGAGCAGGCGCTGTTTTCAGGCGACGTCCTTTTTCAGGGCTCGATCGGGCGCACCGACCTTCCCGGCGGCCACGCGCCGACCCTGTTCGAGAGCCTGCGCACCCTGAGCGAGAGCTTCCCGCCCGAGACGACCGTCTACCCCGGACACATGGGGATGACGACGATCGGCGCCGAACGGGCGACGAATCCTTTCCTGGCCGAGCTCTCGCGCTAGCGGAGAAGTCGCCCCGGTCGTGCACTAGTCTCGCCCGCGGCTAATGGCTGAGCGCTTCCAGGCCCCGCGGGGCACCTTCGACATCCTTCCGTCCTCTTCCGAGGCCCGGGCGCAGATCTATGTCGCCGCGGCCGAGATCTTCACCCGCGCGGGCTACGGACGGATCGAGACGCCGATGTTCGAGAGCACAGAGCTGTTCACCCGCGCCGTCGGCGGTGCCACCGACATCGTCCGCAAGGAGATGTTCACGTTCACCGATCAGGGCGATCGCTCACTAACCCTGCGCCCCGAGGGCACGGCGCCGATTGCGCGGGCCTACGTCGAACACGGCATGCACAAGCTGGCCCAGCCGGTGAAGCTTTGGCACTGGGGCCCCTACTTTCGCCACGAGCGACCACAGTCCGGGCGCTTTCATCAGTTCAACCAGCTCGGCGCCGAGTCGATCGGCTCCGACTCGCCGCTGGTCGATGCCGAGCTGATCATCCTGCTCGACAGCCTCCTGCGCGAGCTCGGGATCCCCGGTGTACGGCTGCGCCTGTCGAGCCTCGGTACCGCAGAGTCTCGGGCCGCCTATCGCGACGAACTCCGCGCCTATCTGCGCGCACACGAGTCCGAGCTCTCCAGCGATGTTCGCGATCGCATCGACGAGAACCCGCTGCGCGCCTTCGACGCCAAAGACGACGCCACCAAGGGCGTGATGGACAGCGCACCGATGATGATCGACCGGCTCGACCGTGCCGACGCCGAGCATTTCGGCGAGGTTCGCGT
>JBKJXG010000236.1:0-2874 GCA_046716525.1 Solirubrobacterales bacterium | reverse complement strand
GGCGAAGGTCTCGCGCGCGAGCGGGCCGACGACGGCGTTGGAGCCGAAGGCCGAGGTGAGCTCGGTGACCGATGCGAACGATCCGCCTGCGCCCGCGGCCTCGAGCTCGTCGCGCACCCGCGCGGTCGCCTCCGGCGCGGTAACGGCCAGCACCCGCCCGGTCGTCAGCGGACACCACCAGACCTCGTCAGCGAGCACCGCCTGGCCGAGCTCGAGCGCCGCCCCGCCGGCGAGGCTCGCGACGATCGAGGCGACGGTCGCCGGGTCACCCTGGAGCTCGAGCTTGCCGAGGTAGGAGCGATCGGCCACGCCGACGGTGGATCGGCAGGCGTCGGCCTCCTTGTCCACCGCCCCGTAGCCGGCCACCACCCGCCAGCCGGCGCGTTCGTCGAACTCCGCCCCGTCGCTGCGCTGTGCCCACTCGATCGCGCTGCGGGCCAATGGCCCAACCTCGCCGGCCGCGGTCGCCGCGTCCGCAGCGAGGAACTCGAAGCTCATGAGCGCAGCCGCTCCTGATCGGGGTCGTAGAACGGGGCGGTCTGGACCCGGGCGGTGAGCCGGCGGCCGTCGTCGGCGAGCGTGATCGACTGCCCGTCCTCGGCCAGCGCCACCGGCACCCAGGCCATCCCGATCGTCCGCTCGAGCAGGGGCGAGAAGCGTGACGACGTCACCCGTCCCACCGGCTGGCCGTCCGTGACCACCGCGGCGCCCTCGGCGGGCACGGCGCCGTTGTCGAGCGTGAAGCCGACAAGCCGGTTCTCGTCGCCGCGCTCTTGAATCGCCTCCAGAGCCCAGCGGCCGATGAAGTCCTCCTCCTTGTCGAACTTGACGATCCACGGCATCGCGGCCTCGAGCGGATTCGATTCGGCGTCGGTGTCCTGGCCGACGAGGATGTGGAGCTTCTGAAGTCGCAGCACTCGCTGGGGCTCGAGGCCGAAGGGGCGGATCGCATGGGATGAGCCGGCTTCGAGCAGGGCGTCCCAGAGGTGCTCGGCGAGAGCGCCCGGGCAGTGGAGCTCGTACCCGAGCTCGCCGACGAAACCGATCCGCAGCAGCAGGCACGGTACTCCGGCTACCTGGGTGCGCTTGCCGTCGAGGTAAGCGAACGAGTCGTTCGAGCAGTCGAGATCGGTGAGCCCGGAGAGGATCTCCCGCGCGCGCGGGCCGGCGAGGTTGAAGGCCGACAGGCCCTGGCTGACGTCGGTGATGTGCACATCCATGTCCCATTCGGCCAGCCACCACGCGAACCAGCTCTCGACCGCGTCGGCGCCGCTCGATGTCGTGGTCACGTAGAAGGACTCGTCGTCGAGGCGGCAGATGGTCCCGTCGTCGGTGATCCGCCCCGCATCGTCGCCGAGCACCCCGTAGCGGATCCGGCCGGGCTTGAGGTTGTCGAAACGGTTCGGGTAGAGCAGGTTGAGGAAGGCACCAGCCTCCGGGCCCCGCACGATCAGCTTCCCGAGGGTTGAGACGTCGATCAGGCCGGCGCTGCGGTGCACGGCCATCGTCTCTGCGTTCGGATCGCCGTAGTCGTAGGGCCGGCGCCAGTCGCCTGCCCAGAGGACATTGCCCCCGAGCTCGCGGTGGCGTCCGTGGACTGCCGAGCGCTTGGCCGGCTCGAACGGCCTGCCCGCGAGCACCCCCATCGGAACGGTTGACCACGGGGGTCTGGCGGTGGTCAGGCCGATCTCCTGCAACGGCTCCCCCTTGTGCATCGACATCTCCCGGATCGAGGGGAGCTGGCACATCCGCCCCTGGCAAGGCCCCATGGTTGCCGTCGTGTATCGCTTGAGCAGCTCGAGGGAGTCGAATCCTTCGTCGATCGCGTAGCCGATGTCGTCGGTGGTCACGTCTTCGCACAAGCAGGCGAAGCATTTACCGTGCCCGCGGGCCGCGCCCGACGCGGCCATCGGCACCGACTGGGCGCTGCTCTCGTCGCCGCCCGCGAGGGCCGTGCGCTCGGACTCGACCCGCGCGCGGTCATCGGGGGTCCCGAGCTCGAGCGAGAGGGCGGCATCGGCCCCCGCGACCGAGCCCGAGATCGTCGCGAGACCGAGCGAACCATGACCGGCGACTGCGCCCGCAGCGTAGATGCCTGCGGGGGCTTCGTCGGGCAGGTAGGCGCCGCTGGCCTCGTCCCAGCGGGACTTGGCCCCCGCCTGAAGCAGCAGCGATGTCGCCGGGACGGTCCCACCCGAGACGGCGACGAGGTCGCAGTCGATGCCGCGCTCGGTGTCGGCCAGCCAGCGACCCGCCGGGTCGAGCTCGGCGACCACGGCGCCGCGGACCCGGCGGCCACCGAAGGCACGGACCACCGTGGCGCCGTGCAGCAGCGGGAGTCCGGCACGCCCGATCCGCGCGACCAGTTCCCGGTCGGCGCCGGACGGCCGGGCGTCGGCTATGGCGGCCACCTCGACCCCGGCGCGCTGCAGGGCGAGCGCCGACTCGAGGCCGCGGTCACCCGCCGTCGCGACGACCGCGATCTTGCCGGGCGCGACGCCGTAGAGGGCGGCCAGCCGCTGCGCGCCTGAGCACAACATCACGCCCGGAAGGTCGTTGCCCTCGAACATCAGCGGCTGTTCGATCGATCCGGTCGCGGCTACGTGGCGGTCGGCGCGAACCTGATGCAGGGTGCTCTCACGCCACACCGGGACGATCCCGTCGAAGAACCCCAGCGCGGCCGCCGGCGCCAGCACCTCGACGCCCGCCTCGCGGACCCGGGCCGCCAGCTCGCGCGCCTTGCCGGCGCCGTCGCCGGCGAGCAGCGCCCCACCAAGCTCCGGGCCGTATTCGACGATGACAACGTCGGCTCCTAGCTCCTCCGCGCTAAGAGCCGCTGCCATCCCCGCCACGCCGCCGCCGACCACGAGAACG
>JBKJXG010000235.1:0-2822 GCA_046716525.1 Solirubrobacterales bacterium | reverse complement strand
CTCGAGCACCCTCTCGACCTCGCTCGACGCCCCGTTCCTCGCTGTGGTCACTTACCGTCTCCTCTCGGTTCGGCTCCTATTTCCAACTATAAGCGCCGATTGAACAAAAAGGTACATTGAGCGCGTCGCTGGCTCAAGGCGCGTCCTGCGCCAGCTCGAGCCAGTTCGCGAACAGGCGGGATGCTCGCAGGCGATGTGTTGCAGGACGAGGACCCGCACCGTTCAGGGCGCTTGGGGCGCGCCGCCACCGGGTTGTTCGCGCGCGCCCGGCTGCTCGCCCCCGGCGCCCGACGGCGCCTGCTCGTTGACGCGCTGATCGCTCGACTCGACGATCTTGCCGCTGGTCGCGTCGATACGGACGACCGCGAGGTCGTCGTAGGCCTGCCCGTTGGCGCTCAGGGTGGAGAGCGAGACGACCCAGAACGGTTGCCGGTTGATCCCCTGGCGCAGCAGCCGGATCTGGGTGTCCTCGGGGCGGAAGTCGACCTGCCCGGTGGCGATCTCAACCGCCTCGGCCTGCGTCACCTCGACCTGCGCGTCCTGGCAGTTCTTGGCGACGAAGAAGGCGAGCGCGAAGACGGCGGCGACCACGGCGACACGCGGCCACGTCGGAGCTCTTTGCGATGCGGTCTGGCTCAGCGCCTCGCTGCCCGCGTCGCCGGGGGACGTCACATCGCGAGTGTAGTCCGCTCCGCTTCGCTCAGGCGGTCGGACGGAACTCGTTCCCGATATCCGTGCCGAGCACGATGATCAAGACGATCACCACACAGATGATCGAGATCGCGAGCATCGCGAGCTCGAACGACTTCACGTGTGTCTGCTTAGGCGGGAACTCAAGCTGCTTTCTGCTCATGGAAGCTCCGAATGCTCGCGTGTTTGTGTGCCTGTCATTCCGGGTTCTCAGGGGTTCCGGTCATCCCGGGTTGCGGACCCGCGGGGGTGGGGTCAACGCGCCCGATCACGTGCGCGATCAGGCGACGGTTCTCATAGACCGTCCAGGCGATCAGGAAGACGACCATGGCCACGATCCCGATCCAGGTCAGGACCATATAAGCGGTCTCGGCGCCCGTCCCGTCCTCCCCATAGGTCGATCCCGGGCCAAAGGTCATGAATCCCGAGCAATCCGCCCAGTTGTTGCCGATCACGAAGTCGGCGGAATCCTCGACCCGCGCCTCTTCCGTCCCGGCGCCGCTGGTGATGCAGTCGGGCGCACTGTCGATGATTCCAGGCATCAGCTCACCCTATCTCTCGACGCGGGTCTTCCATCCATCGCAGTCACAAGCTCCTTCGCGGCCTCGGCCTGGAGTGCCCCGGCGGGAACGCGCCTCCCGTCGGGCTCGATGACCAGGTCCTCACCCGGCTCGAACTCGGGCACGTGGATGTCCGGCTCGTAGTACGCGTGATCGATTCCGTCGACCTCGACCTCCGGCGGCACCCGCAGCAGGTTGAGCTTCTTCAGCACCCAAGAGGCGAACCATCCCGTGAGGAAGCCCAGCGGCAGGAACGTGGCGAGGCCGATGAGCTGGCCGCCGATCGAGCTCTCGACGTTGTTGATGCCGGTCGGATAGCCGGCGGCGAAGATACCGACCCAGATGATGCCCATGAAGCCCGAGAAGCCGTGCACCGCAACCGCGCCGACGGCGTCGTCGATGCGCATCTTCGTCTCGATCCAGGTGCCGACCCAGACGGCCATTGCCGCGGTCATCGCCGCGATCAGGTACCCGAGCGTGGGCGCGTAGACGTCGGCGCCGGCCGAAACGCTGATCACGCCGGCGAGGCCGCCTGAGACGGTCCAGAACGGGTCCCCGCGACTGGCAAAGTAGCCGCCGGTGAAGCCTCCGGCGAAGCCGAAGGTGATGATCATCGCAATCGAGCCCAGAGTCGTCGGACTCAGGTAGATGCTCGCCCAGCCCGGGAACGTGGTCGAGACGATCACCAGACAGGCCGCATAGAAGGCGTAGAACCCAGTGAAGATCAGCATTAGCCCCATCAGGGTCATATGGATGTTGTGCGGTCTGAAAACCCGGGTCAATCCGTCCTTCGTGTATTTGCCTATTCGCGGACCGAGGTTGAACAGCACGCCGAGCGTGAAGGCACCCGAGACGCCATGCACGACCGCCGACGCGATCGCGTCGTGGAAGCCGAAGCGAAGCGTCAGCCAGCCGCCGAAGCTCCAACCCCAGGCAGCGTCCAGGATCCAGACGGCCGAGCCGAGCAGGACGGCGAGCACCAGGTAGGCCGACAACCGCACCCGCTCGAGCAGCGCCCCGGACATGATCGAGGCGGTCGTCCACGAGAACAGCAGGAAGGCGAGGAAGAAGACCAGGTTGATGTTGTTGGCCAGGTTCGGCCCGAAGGTGTCCGACCACGGAATCGCGCCCTGACACGCCACGGCGGTGAAGTCGGTGCTGTTGGGTCCGATCGGTAGGCCGGCCATGTTGCAGTTGTAGATCCACCAGCCGAAGTAGTAGAAGCTCGGCGTGACGACGGCGATCGTGAGGATGTTCTTCATCGCCGTGGCGAGCGCGTTCTTACGCCGCGCGACGCCCGTCTCATACGTCATGAAGCCGACATGGATGAGCCACATGAGGACGACGGTGAAGAAGTAGAACTGCTCGCCGAGGATGATGCTGTCGAGACTTAGGCTCTCGACCGGGGCCGCGTCCTTCAGATCCTTGACCTGTGCGACTAGGAAGTCCACGCCCTCTCCCTCCGCGCTTGCCCGCCTCGGCGCGCGTGGGCCCTCAGACCGCGGATGTCACAAGCGTCACGAGCCACCGACCGAGCCAACGTATCTGTAGCGGGCGCGCCCATGCAATAGG
>JBKJXG010000234.1:0-3816 GCA_046716525.1 Solirubrobacterales bacterium | reverse complement strand
GCTTGGAACGATCGATGCCCGAGTGGTAGAGCTCTTGGACACGTTCGCGCAGGCGCCCCACCCCCTCGGCGAGGCGGTCCCAGTCGAGGTTGAGGCGGTTGTCGGTCCAGTGGATGTAGCCCTCGCGATGGAGGAAGGCGAACAGGAGCTGGCCGCCGAGGCCGTCGTAGTTTCGCTTGCGAGTGCCGGTGATCGGAAAGCGAAAGAGGCGGTCGAAGAGGATCGCGTACTGGGAATGGCGGGCAAAAGCGAGGCCACCGCGCTCGAGCTCGACGGCGGCAGCGAAGGCGGTGAGATCACAGCGCAGCTCCTCGAGCGCGTACATCCAATATGGCGAGCGCTGGCGGATCATGAACGGGTCGAAAGGCAGATCGCCGCGCATGTGGGTGCGGTCGTGGACCAGGTCCCAAAGCATGAAGGCGTTCTCTGAGATCTCCGCAGACGAGAGCAGGCAGGCGGCGTCGGGCGGGAGGTTCAGGTGCAGGATCTCGGCCGCGGCGGAGCCGACGCGGCGAAAGCGCTCGGCCTCGCGGTCGCAGAAGATCGCGCCGAAGTGATAGTCGGAGGGACGCTCGGCGCTCGAGAACGTCTCCGGGAAGAGCACGGCGCATTCGGAGTCATAGCCGTCGGTGTAATCGACGAAGGTGACCGGGAGGTACTTTGCGTTGTCGTAGCGGGTGCGCTCGAGCTCGGCGATCCACTCGGGCCAGGGGACCCGGACGATCAGGGCCTCGAAACAGGTATCGGTGGAGCCGTTTTGCTTGTACATCGGAAAGACGCATAGGTGCTCGATCGCGTCGAGGCGGTCGCGCTCGGGGCGAAAGGCCTCGATCGAGCGGGCGAAGTCGGGCTTCGGATAGCCGGCGTCAGACCAGGCGAGGATGTCGGCGGCTAGCGCGTCGATGTAGTCGTGCTGATGGCCGAAGTGGGGCTTGAGCGCCTGCGCCGACTCGGCGATCGTCGCGGTCAGGCGGCGCAGCAGGTCGGCGTCGTGGGCGTTTGCGTCGACCGATCCGTCGGGGGATTGGGTGAGGCGAAGCTCCTGGGTGGCGGCCTTGAGCAGGATCCAGGCGGGATCGGCAGCGGCCGCCGAGCTTGGCGAGGTGGCGGGGTGGGCAAACGAAGGCTGCGAGGCCCAGTAGACGAGGTTGAGCCAGAGGCGCTCGTGGTCGAGGGCGGCGATGCAGTCGTCGCCGAAGAGGTCGGAGTCGGCGAGGACGACGACACGCCCGGCGCCATGCTCGGCGATTGCCGCGAGGGCGGCGTTGGGAACGGACGCGGTTGGCTGTGAGCGGGCGATCACGGTGGCGCCGTTCGAGGTGCGCAGAGCACCGGCGCGATAGAAGCAGGCCGCAGAGACGCCGGCGAGCGGATCGGCGAAGGGGCCGGCACCGTTGGCAGGCGCGGTGGACGGCGGGGCAAGGGGGTCGCCGAGGGCTGCGAGGATCCACGAGGGAGCGTCGCCTGAGTGATGCTCGTAGTCCTGGATCGTCGCGTTTTCGATCTCGAGGCCGAAGCGAGCGAGCAGCTCGTTGAGGTTGTTGCCGTACTTGTCCTGCTCGGTCTCGCCGAGGACGACGAGGCCGCCGCCGGCTTCGACGAACGATTCGATCGCGTCGATCTCGCTGGGCTCCAGTTGCGGCTCGCCACCGTCAACGGTCGCCTCCCACTTCGGCTCGGACGGGTGGGCGATGACCAGCACGGAAGTGTGCGCCAGCGCTTCGTCGGTGAGCGGCCCAACGGTGTGGGCCGCGGTTTCGAACTCGCGCGCAGAGAGAGCGGCGGCGGCGTGGACGAGAGAGGAGTCGGCGGGATGGGCGGGCTGGATCTGGCCGGCGACGTCGGCGCGGATCGTCCACGCCTCGGAGTGCGACTCGTCGAAGAGCACGCGCGCTGCTTTGGGCGGGGAGATCATGGGTTCTAACGCTAACAGGGGGCGCTGAGACAATCAATGTTGAAATACGGCAGTTGTACGCAATAATCTTGCGAATGGACGCTGTTGACCAGAGAATTCTTTCGCTGTTGATGGAAGACGGCCGGCGCACCTACGGCGACATCGCCGGCCGCGTCGAGCTGACAGCACCGTCGGTCAAGCGGCGAGTCGACCGCCTGCGCGCCGAAGGGGCGCTGCGCGGCTTCACCGCGGTCATCGATCATGCCGCGCTCGGCTGGAAGACAGAGGCCCTGGTGGAGCTGTTCTATCGCTCGGGCACGACGCTGGACGAAGTCGCGCGGACGCTGGGCGAGCATCCCGAGGTGGCCGAGGCTTGGAGCGTGACGGGTGAGGCCGATGCGATCGCCCGCGTGCGCACCGCCGACAACGCAGACCTCGAGCGCCTGATCGTCGACCTGCAGCGAAACGGGATGGTCGAGCGCACCCGCTCGCAGGTGGTGATGAGCCGTTTGGTATTTCACGGCACCGGTCAGGGCGAGTAGCCGACCCGAACCCAGGACCAAGTCGTCACATTCTGCGCGCCACCTGTGCGTCTGGCGAACGTATGTTTGGACCGTGCGCAACCGGCTGATCAACCGAAGCCAGCAGGGCGACTTGGGCGAAGCGTCGGCAGTCGAGTACCTGAAGCGAACTGGGGCAGTCGTGTTTTCTCCTCTGGGTCACAGCCCAGACTTCGACCTGGTGGCTCAGATGGACTCTCGGCTTCTCCGAATACAAGTCAAGACGTCGACGTATCGGGAGGTCAAAGGAGAGCGCTCTCGCTGGGTGGTGCAACTCGCCACGAACGGTGGAAATCAGAGTTGGACTGGGCAGAGCAAGCATCTCGATGCCAACCGGATCGATCTCCTTTTTGCATTGGTGGGCGACGGGCGACGCTGGCTGATCCCATCGCAACTACTGGAGAGTCAAAGGACCATCACCCTGGGTGGGACCAAGTACTCGGAGTTCGAGATCGAATCCACCCAGGCGATCGAAGACCTGATCTACGGAAGGCGTCATATAGGTCCTAGAATCGGCGACCCGCCGGGGGTGTATCCAAGCGGCCAACGGACGGCGCCTGTAAAGCGTCTGGCTTATGCCTTCGCAGGTTCGAATCCTGCCGCCCCCATCGCGTCTAAAGGAACTGAGATAGATCGGCCGACCTACGAGCGCAAGCCGGCAAGAAGCGGGCAGACGATCCTCGGAGCCAAACGGCGGCTTGGGATTCCGGTGGGCCCGTGTACGGCGGCCGATCTCAAGATCGGACAGAGAATGCGAGTGCTCGCTGATGGTCCCGGCCGAGTGATCCTCGAGCGCATCGACGCTCCGCCAACGAATACAGTGCCCTTGGATGGTGACCCTGAACCAGAGCTCTGAAGCGGGCGGGACGCAGATCCTCGTGATCGCGCTGGTGGTTGCCGGGGTGATCACGCTCGTGCTCGGCCTGCTCCTCGGCGCCATAGTCAACTCGGCGCTTTACCTGATCGCCCTCGCAAGCGGCATCGACTTCGGGCTCGCCTGGGCCTACAGCTCCGGTCGCCTCGGTCCCGCCGCGCAGCGTCGACAAGAGGCCGAAGCGACCGGCGACGCCGCCGCGATCACCGAACCCGATCCTTCCTACAACCCCTACGCCCGCGAGGACTGAGCCCCGAACGCAAACGGCGCCCCGTGGGGCGCCGTTGTGAGAATCGGAGCGGCGCGCCTGTGGGCGCCTCGGCCCTCAGTCGCGCCTGATCGTGTCCTTGACCTTGTCGGCGGCGCCGCCGACCTTGTCCTTGACGGTGCCCGAGGCCTGGTCGACCTTGCCCTCGCGCTTGAGGCTGTCGTCGCCACTTAGCGAGCCGGCGGCCTCCTTGACCTTGCCCTTGGCGTCGTCGGTGTTC
>JBKJXG010000233.1:0-20112 GCA_046716525.1 Solirubrobacterales bacterium | reverse complement strand
TTGCCCGGTGGGGCCGTGAAGCCGGCGATGTAAGCGACGACCGGCTTGGTCACCGACTCGGCGATGAAGTCTGCGGCGCGCTCTTCAGCATCGCCGCCGATCTCGCCGACCATGACGATCATCTCGGTCTCTTGATCGGCCTCAAACAGGGTGAGGATGTCGATGAAGTCCGAGCCGACGATCGGGTCGCCGCCGATGCCGACGATCGAGGAGTTGCCCATCCCGGCCTGCTTGAGCTCGTTGCCGATCTGGTACGTGAGCGTCCCGGACTTGGAGACGACGCCGATCGAGCCGCCGTCGAAGAACTGGGCGGGGATGATGCCGACATTGGCCTTGCCGGGCGAGAGGATGCCGGGGCAGTTGGGGCCGACGAGGCGCACGCCCGCCTCGCGCGCCTTCCAGTAGACGCGCATCATGTCGAGCACCGGGATCCCCTCGGTGATCGCGATCACGGTCGAGATCCCGGCATCGATCGCTTCCTCGATCGCGGGTGCGGCAAAGCGCGCCGGGACGAAGATCATCGAAGTGTTCGCACCGCGCTCGCCGACGGCCTCGGCGATCGAGTCGAAGACGGGCACGCCATCGACGTCTTGGCCGCCCTTGCCAGGGGTGACGCCGGCGACCAGGTCGGTGCCGTAGTCGCGGTTTCTGAGGCCATGGAAGGTGCCCTCACGGCCGGTCAGGCCGCTGACGACGAGCTTGGTCTCTTCGGTGACGATGATCGCCATGGCAGGCCTAGGGGCCGGCGAGCTCGACGACGCGCTTTGCCGCGCCGAGCATCGTCGTCTCGTTGTGGAGGTTCTCGAGCCCGGCCTCCGCAAGCAGCGCGAGCCCCTGCTCGGAGTTGGTGCCGTCGAGGCGGACGACGACCGGCATCGTGATCCCGATCTGCCTCGAGGCCTCGATGATGCCCTTGGCGATCTCGTCGCAGCGGGTGATGCCGCCGAAGATGTTGAACAGGATCGCCGTCACGTTCTGATCGGAGGTGATCACCTCGAGTGCGTCGACGATCGCCTCGGCCTTGGAGCCGCCGCCGGCATCGAGGAAGTTCGCCGGCCGCCCCCCCGCCTGGGCGACAACATCGAGGGTCGACATGCAAAGGCCGGCGCCGTTTCCGAGGATGCCGATGTTGCCGCCGAGCTTGACGTAGGTGAGGCCCTTCTCCTTGGCCATCGCCTCTTGGGGGTCCTCGGCTGACTTGTCGGAGAGCTCGGCGACCTCCGGATGGCGATACAGGGCGTTGCCGTCGATCGTCGCCTTCGAGTCCAACGCCACCACCCTGCGGTCGTTGGTGACGATCAGCGGGTTGATCTCGATCAGGGTCGCGTCCTCCTCGACGACCACGGTTGCCAGCTTGATCAGCATCTCGGCAACCTGATCGGTGACGTCTTCGTCGATGCCCGCATCGACGGCCAGCTCCTCGGCGAGCTCGGAAGTCATTCCCTGAGACGGCTCGATGTGGCGCTTGACGAGCGCGTCGGGGTCGTTCTCGGCGACCTCTTCGACGTCCATTCCCCCCATCCGCGAAACCATCGCCAGGAGCTTCTTCTCGGAGCGGTCGAGGATGATCGAGGCGTAGTACTCGGAGGCGATCTCGGAGGCTTGCTCGATCCACAGGTCGTGAACGGTGAAACCGCGGATGTCCATGCCGAGGATCGCCTCGGAGTGGGTGCGAGCCTCGCTTTCGTCCTTGGCGACCTTGATCCCTCCGGCCTTGCCGCGGCCGCCGATCGCCACCTGAGCCTTGATCACACACGGGTAGCCGATCTCGTTGGCGGCGGCAACCGCATCGTCGACCGTAGTCGCATGACGCCCGTCGGGCACCGGCACGTCGTGCTTGGCGAAGAGCTGCTTGCCCTGGTATTCGAGGAGGTCCATCGGCGGGCCGCGAGCGTACAAGAACCTGTCTTCGAACCTCGCGCGTGCGGCGGGTCGAGCGCCGATCGACGGCGGCTTGCCATACTCCCGCGGCGCGAGCGCGCGGTTGCCAAGGGAAATGTGGTGGCGCCGCGCGCGAAGCACGTTCTATGCCTCTGCCGAAACTCAAAGACATCACCTGGGTCACCACCGATTGCTACGGCAGCCTGATCGACTGGGAAAAAGGCCTGATCGACGCTTTCTCCAAGGAGGCCACCCGCGATGGCTTCTCCTTCGACCAGCAGAAGTTCATCGACCGCTTCCTCGAGGTTCAGGCGGAGATCATGAGTGGCTCCTACGAGCTTTACGCCGAGGTCCTGCGCCGGACCGCGGTCAAGGTGGCCGGCGAGTTCGGCTGGGAGCTCGAGCCCTCGCGAGCACAGTTCGTTCCCGACAGCGTCGCACGCTGGCTTCCGTTTCGCGAGGCCAACGCGGCGATGGACCGCCTCGCCAAGCGCTATCAGCTCGGGATCGTCTCGAACATCGACGACAAGCTGCTCGGCGTCTCGCGTCGCCACCTCAGGACCGAGCTCGAGCTCGTCGTCACCGCTCAGCAGGTGCGCAGCTACAAGCCCGACGAGGCGCACTTCAAGGAGGCCGCACGGCGCATCGGTGGCAAGAAGGGATGGGTCCACATCGCTTCGGGCTACTCGGCCGACGTCGAGCCGCTGCTGAAGATGAAGGTCCCGGTGATCTGGGTCAACCGCCGCGGTGAGAAGCTCGAAGGGCGCAAGCGTGCCGACGCGGAGGTCAAGACCCTCCGCGATGCAGCGAAGAAGCTCGGTGCCGGCGACCGCTGATCTCGGCGCGGTCGACGGCGAACCAAACTCGCCCGCAGGCGATCCGGCGGACGAGGCGATGGTCGCGAGGGCGCGCGAGCGTTTCGCGAGCGAACGCGGCAAGCTCGAACGTCGCCGAAAGCAGGCCGAACGCGCGGGTGCGCTGCCAAACCTGATCGTCGTTGGTGGCCTCAAGTGCGGCACGACGAGCCTGCATCATTACCTCAGCCTGCATCCGCAGATTGCGATGTCGCGCCCCAAGGAGCTCAACTTCTTCGTCTCCGAGCTCAACTGGGAACTGGGGCCGCAGTGGTACGCGAGCCATTTCGACCGACGGGCCGCGGTGCGCGGGGAAACCTCGCCGCACTACACGAACATGCCGCGCTTTCAGGGTGTCGCGGCGAGGATGCGCGAGACGCTCGGAGCGCAAATTCGACTGGTTTACATGGTCCGCGATCCCTACGAGCGCCTGCTCTCACACTTCCTGCACAACGAGGGCGGCGGCTATGAGACGAGGCCGATGGACGCGGCTCTGACGCCCCAAAGCTCCTACGTCGCGCGCTCCCTTTACGCAATGCAGCTCGAGCCCTACTTGGAGGCGTTCGCGCGCGAGCAGATCCTGGTCGTCGACAACAGCGAGCTCGCGCTCGAGCGCGAGGCGACGCTCAGCCGTGTGTTCGAGTTCTGCGGCGTCGATGCGGGCTTCACCTCGCAGCAGTTCGAACGTGAGTGGGAGACCGGTAGCGCCAGGGCCAAGCAGGGAAGCGGCGGGTTTCGCCTCATGGACCGAGCGGTGCGATTGCCGGGCTTGCGCGCCCTCGACCGCAACTTCGACCGACTGCCCGAGTCGCTGCGCTGGATGGTCGAAAGGGTGGTTCACGACCCCGGCTCGGGCCAGGCGCCGAAGCCAGAGCTGCCGAGCGAGGTCCGCGAGCGTCTCGAGCCGCTGTTTGCCGCCGACCTCGCCAAGCTCGAGCAGCTGGCCGGGCGCAGCTTCGGCTGGTCGGCCACCGCCTGACCGGGTGTGGCGAGCCGCGCCTCCGCTAGGTTTCGAGCGTGAGCCTGGGGCTTCCCGACGGGATCAAAGCGTGCCTTTTCGATCTCGACGGCGTGCTGACGCAGACGGCGAAGGTGCACGCCGTTGCCTGGAAGGAGATGTTCGACGCCTTTCTTCGCGAGCGCGCCGAGCGCGAGGGCAAGGAATTCGTGGCCTTCGACGGCCGCGGTGACTACGACCGCTACGTCGACGGCAAGCCCCGCTCTGACGGCGTCCGATCGTTCCTGCAGTCGCGCTCGATCGATCTCGAGGAGGGCAGCGCCGACGATCCACCGGAAGCCGAGACGATCGCCGCACTCGGCCTGCGCAAGAACGCGCTCGTGCTGAAGCTGATCGAAGAGCAGGGAGTCGAGCCCTACGAGGGCTCGATCCGTTACGTCGAAGCGGCAACGCAGGCAGGCCTGGCGCTCGCGGTCGTGTCCTCGAGCACGAACTGCCGAGCAGTTCTCAGCGCCGCGGGCATCGAGGGCATGTTCGCGGAGATCGTCGATGGCACGGTTGCCGAAGAGCAGGGGCTTGCCGGAAAGCCGGCGCCCGATACCTTCCTCGCCAGCGCGCGTGCGGTCGGCGTCGAGCCGGCCGAGGCGGCGGTCTACGAGGACGCGCTGGCCGGCGTCGAGGCCGGCAGAGCCGGCAACTTCGGCTGTGTCATCGGGGTCGATCGAGTCGGACAGGCCGAGGCGCTCGCTGAACATGGCGCCGACATGGTCGTCACCGACCTCGACGAGTTGCTCGACTGATGATCGGCCGCCACGCTTTCGACGTCGACGCCTGGACCGTGCGAGAGCCGAGCCTCAACCTCGAGATCCTCGCCCAGACGGAGTCCATCTTCGCCCTCTCCAATGGCCACATCGGACTGCGCGGCAATCTCGACGAGGGGGAGCCGTACGGACTTCCTGGCACCTATGTGAACGGATACTTCGAGGCGCGGCCGCTGCCTTATGCCGAAGCCGGGTACGGCTACCCGGAGTCGGGTCAAAGCGTCGTCAACGCGACCAACGGAAAGATCATCCGGCTGCTGATCGGCGACTCGCTGTTCGACGTCCGCTACGGCCAGCTGCTGCGCCACGAGCGCGTCCTCGATCTGCGCGACGGCACCCTCACCCGGGAGGTCGAATGGGTGAGCCCGACGGGTCAGGGCGTACGCGTGCGCAGCATCCGCTTCGTCTCGCTGACCCAGCGAGCGGTCGCCGTGATTCGCTACGAGGTCGAGCCGATCGACTCGAGTGCCAGAGTGGTGCTTCAGTCCGAGCTGGTGGCGAACGAGCCGCTTCCGGTCGCCAGTGACGATCCGCGCGCCGCCGCCATCGCAACCCCGTTGGCCTGCGAGCTCGCCTCCGATCACGACCTTGGCGCGATCTTGGTCCACATCACCGAACGCAGCAAGCTCCGGCTCGCGGCGGGGTTCGAGCACGTCGTCGACGGACCTGAGGGCCTCGATGCCGAAACCGTGGCTGAGGGCGATCTCGCCCGCGCCACGATCACAGCCGAGGTCGAGCCCGGAAAGCCGCTGCGGCTGACCAAGTTCATCGCCTATGGCTGGTCGAGTCGGCGCTCGATGCCGGCGATGCGCGATCAGGTCGAGGGGGCGCTCTCGCAGGCTCGCCATACCGGCTGGGACGAGCTTCTCACCGGCCAGCGCGAGCACCTCGATTCGTTTTGGTCGCGCGCCGACGTGGAGATCGGCGGCGAGCCACGCCTGCAGCAGGCGCTTCGCTTCGGCATGTTCCACGTCTTGCAGGCAGGTTCGCGGGCCGAGAGCCGAGCGATCCCGGCAAAGGGATTGACCGGCTCGGGCTACGACGGTCATGCCTTCTGGGACACCGAGGCATTCGTCTTGCCGATGCTGATCTACTCGATGCCCGACGCGGCACGCGATGCGCTGCGCTGGCGCCACGCGACGATCGAGCGCGCCAAGGAGCGCGCCGCCCAGCTCGGCCTCGAAGGCGCCGCGTTTCCCTGGCGCACGATCCGTGGCGACGAGTGCTCGGGCTACTGGCCGGCGGGGACCGCCGCATTTCACATCAACGCGGCCATCGCCAACTCCACCGCGCGCTACATGAAGGCGACCGACGACCACGAGTTCGCCGAGTCCTGCGGGATCGAGTTGCTGGTCGAAACCGCGCGGCTGTGGCGCTCGCTCGGCCATCACGAGCCGGCCGGAGCCTTTCGCATCGACGGCGTCACCGGGCCCGACGAGTACAGCTCGATCGCAGACAACAACGTCTACACCAACCTTGCCGCCGCGCGTAATCTGCATGACGCCGCCGACGCGGTCGAGACGATGCCCGATCTCGCCCGCCATCTCGGGGTCGACGTCGAGGAGGCAGCGAGCTGGCGCGATGCGGCCGCGGCGATGACGATCCCCTACGACGACGCGCTCGGCGTTCATCCACAGGCTGAGGGATTCACCCATCACGCCCGCTGGGACTTCGAGTCGACGCCACAGGACGCCTACCCGCTGTTCCTGCATTTTCCCTACTTCGATATCTACCGAAAGCAGGTCGTCAAGCAGGCCGATCTGGTGCTCGCGCTGCATCTCTTCGGAGATTCGTTCACCCCCGTCGAGAAGGCGCGCAACTTCGCCTATTACGAGGAGCTGACCGTGCGCGACTCATCGCTTTCGGCCTGCACGCAATCGGTGGTCGCGGCCGAGGTCGGTCAACTCGACCTCGCCTTCGAGTACATGATCGAGGCGGCGCTGATGGATCTCGACGATCTCGCCCACAACACGCGCGACGGCGTCCACATGGCGTCTCTGGCGGGTGCCTGGATCGCGGCCGTCGGCGGCTTCGGCGGCACGCGCGACTACGACGGGCAGCTCAGCTTCGCCCCGCGATTGCCCCAGCAGCTGTCCAGCCTGAGGTTCCGGCTCGCGATCCGCGGCTGCGTCGTCGAGGTCAGCGCGACCGACCATCAAGCGCTCTACAAGCTGGTCGAGGGCGACGAGCTGACGATCAGCCACCACGGCGAGTCGATCGTCTTGACGGCAGACAACCCGCAGACGCGGACGATTCCGCCGCTCGCAGCCGGTCCTCGCCCCGCGGCTCCTGCTGGGCGCAAGCCGCTCAGCGTCGAAGACTTCGGGTAACGGCCGGCTTCGATGAGGCGCCTCTTTCCAGATCCTGGCGAGACCACAGCCGCCGACCAGGCGCGGTCGCTCGACCTCGTTTCGATGGCCCATGCCGAGCGGCCCTACGCGATCACAAGCTTCGCCCTCACGCTCGACGGAGAGGCGACGATCGAGGGGCGCTCGGGTCCGATCGGCAGCGCGGCAGACACCGCGATGCTGGTGGGGCTGCGGACCCGCGTCGACGCCGTGATGATCGGCGCCGCGACGATGCGCGCCGAGCGCTACGGGCGCGTCATCGGCGATCCACAAAAGCGCGCGATGCGCGAGCGCGAGGGGCTGCCGCACGACCCCTTGACGGTGATCGTCAGCGGCAGTCTCGAGCTTCCCTGGGACGCGCCGCTGTTCACCGCGGGCAACGGTCGTGTCCTGATCGCGACGGTCTCGGGCGACGACATCCCTGAGACAGCCACCAGCGTGCGCCTGCTGCGCCAGCCCGGCGGCATCGATCTCACGGCTCTGATGTCCCACCTGCGAGTGGAGCGAGGCATTCGCGCGCTGCTATGCGAAGGAGGGCCGCGCCTGCACGCTCAGCTCGTCGAGCAGGAGCTCGTAGACGAGCTCTTCGTTACGCACGCGCCGAAGCTCGCCGGCGGCGGCGGCCCGGGCCTGTTCACCGGTCTGGGCGCTCGTGTACGCCAGCTCGAGCTCGCCTGGCTGCTGCATGAGCCAACGAGCGGTGAGCTCTTCGGGCGTTACCGGCAGGCACGCTAACCGCGCTCAACGGCTTGGCGCGCCGGCACAACCCCGGTACCTAGCCCGAGGCTCGGCTCACGTACTCGCCCGCTTCATCGGGAATCAGCCCCGCCTGCTCGGAGGCGATCTCGCCTCGGCGCAGCATCCTCATGCCCAGGATCGTCGCTCCCAGCAAACCCGCGAGACCGAAGCTGACCTGGATGCTGAGCACTCCCTCGGGAGTCCAGTAGACGTCGTCGAGCTCGAGCAGCAGCGCCGCCTCGTCGAAAGTGAGGCCGATGCCGGCGCCGAAGGGAAAGGCGAGGATCTCCTCGAGTCGGTCGCTCTTGGTCACGAGCCCGGCGCCGCCCGCGGCGAACGCGGTCAGGATCCCAGGAACGAAATGGTGCACGTGGCGTCCGCGGACGCTGACGACTCCGAGTGGCCACCAGCCTCCGCGTATGCCCCAGGTGGAGAGGCGCATGAGGGCGAACCCGCCGCTGAAGCCGCTGAGGATGTTGAAGAGGACCGTTTCGCGCCGCGGCGCAGCCGAATATCCCTCGCGCACGACCGTGACCGTGTCCTGCGTCGCCTGTGTGGCCGCGCCAAGCGCATGCTCCGCGCTCTCGAGGACTGTGCTCTGCTCATCGCTTGCGCCGGCGCGGCGCCTGACCATGCGCAGGAACTGGCCCGCGAACACGGTCCCCGCCGTCGCCGCTGCGCCGACGGCGAGCCCAACCGTGAGCTTGTCGGCGCGGCGCTCCCGGCTTCGCCTCGTGCCGAGCAACGCGCTCTACAGCCGGATCAGGTTCTGAGCCGCGATCCCGCGAGTGACCCCGCGGAAATCGACCACGATGGCCGCATCGGCGACGACGCGCTCGTAGTCGATCTGATCGTGAGCGGTGATGATGCAGGCGAGATCGGTCTCGGCCAGCGCCTCGGCGAGATCGACCGAGCGCAATCCGAACTCACTGAGCTCGGGGACGTGTGGATCGTGGTAGGCGACCACGGCGCCGAGCTCACGAAGCAGGGTGGCGATCTTCAGCGACGGTGCCTCGCGAACGTCGCCGACGCCCGCCTTGTAGGAGACGCCGAGCAGCAGGACCTTCGAGTCGCGAGCTGGCTTGCCGACATCGTTGAGTGCGCGGATGATGCGCTCGACGCAGAAATGCGGCTGCTGTTGGTTGACCTTGCCGGCGAGCTCGATGAACTCGGCGGGGAAGTCGTACTCGCGCGCCTTGAAGGCGAGATAGAACGGGTCGACGGGCAAGCAATGGCCTCCCATTCCCGGGCCGGGATCGAAGCGCATGAAGCCGTAGGGCTTGGTGGCCGCCGCATCGATCACCTCCCAGACGTCGATCTCCATCCGGTCACAAAGGACCGAGAGCTCGTTGACGAGCGCGATATTGACCGAGCGAAAGATGTTCTCCAGCAGCTTCGTCATCTCGGCCGCCTCGGGGGTGGAGACCGTCACGACCTCGTCGCAGATCGCCGAGTAGACCTCGACCGCGCGGTCGAGGCAGGCTTCGGTCAGGCCACCGACGACTTTTGGCGTCGTGCGCACGGAATGGTCGCTGCGCCCTGGGTCGATCCGCTCGGGAGAGAAGGCGAGGTTGAAGTCGCGCCCCGCGGCCAAGCCCGACTCCTCGAGGATCGGCTGCAGGCGCTCGCGGGTCGTGCCGGGATAGGTGGTCGACTCGAGCACTACGAGTTGGCCTGGGCGCAGAACCCCTGCGAGCGAGCGCCCGGCGTCGGAGATGTAGCTGAGATCGGGCTCGCGCTGGTTGGCCAGCGGCGTCGGTACGCAGATCAGAACCGCGTCACAGTCGGCCAACTCGCCCGGATCGGTGGTAAAGAGCATGAGGGCGGAGGTCGCGGTCAAGCGAGCGTCGGCAACGTCTTCGATTTCGCTGTGTCCCGCGCGCAACGATTCCACGGTGCGGCTGTCGACATCTACGCCGACGACCTCGTTGCCCGCCTCTGCGAACGCCATCGCGAGCGGAAGGCCGACGTAGCCGAGGCCGATGATCCCGACTCTCATGCGACCTCAGTGTAGGTGGACACCAGCTGAGCGATCAGCCGGCCGTTGAGCGCCGTGGTGTCTGTTGCGGCGGACAGCGCCTCGAGCGCGATCAGCATCTTCGCCGCGACCAACGCCGCTGCGAGCGCAGCATCGGATGCGTCGCCAAGCACCACCCTGGCAGGCCTCTGCGCCGCGAACTCGGCCTCGAATGCGACCAGGTGCCGGGCAAGGCCGGCCCCCGTGTCACCGGGTTCGTCACTTGTGATCACTCGTTCTTCGGGCAATGCCTGATCAATCTGCTCAACAAATGGTTCTATCTGTGAACCTTTTCCGCCGCGCGGCCGATATTGTGCAGGACAATGAAGCGCCTGTTCTCACCGTGCGTGAACGCAGCTCGCCACTTGGCCTGGTACCTCAACTATCAAGTCAACGGCCAGACCAGGCCGCGCGGCTGATCTAAGCACGCGTCAACGGCGCGCTCGTGCCGACGTCAGGCTCGGGCACCACAGAGGCTGCCCTGGACCGTCAGTGTGGGGTAGCGCGGGAGCGCGGTCTTTGGCCATGTGTCGAGATCTGACCGGTGGGCTCTCGACGCACGGTCGAACGCCGATCCTCACCCCGCTGAAGTCAGCCCCTGCGGAGTCGCCGTCGCAGCCGGGACGGCGCGCGCCGCCTCGGTTCGATCGGCGGGCTCAGGTCTCGGCGCGTACTGACTGAAGCGATAGAGGCCTGCCCCGAAGCCGGCCGCCAGCGCCGGCGCCAGGCTCTCGAAGATGGAGAGGGAGACGCCTGCGGACCCAAGCATGAACTCGGAGCCGAGAACACCGATCGCCGCGACCCCCGTGCCCTCACAGAGGGCGAGTCCAATTGCCTCGCGCACCCCCTTGAATGGTCTCTGAGCCGGTCGAGCCACAGGGCGAACGTACGGCTGCATCAGGCCAGCGAGGTGAAATGTTTGTTATTGCGGCCCTGTTGGCGCGGCGCATACGATCGCGTCGTGGCCGCAGGCTCGCAACGCAATCGAGAGATCGACAGCTCACGCTTCTCCCTGGTTGCGTCGGGGCCATGGGAGCGAGCCGGTGAGATGCTCGGCGAGCTGCATGCCGGAGGCGTCCCGAAGGCGAGCGTCGAGGACGTGATCGCCTCCGCCGACCGAGTCGGACGCGCACTCGAGCCATGCGAGGCGCCCCTCGCCGCGATCGAGCAGGCGATAGACGCGGGCTTCGGCTGGGATCGAGAGGACTCGACGACGGAGCAGTGGCGCCCACAGGGAATCACCACGAGCCACGATGCCTGCCCCGGCGGGCTCTGGGACGAACGGGAGATCCTGCTCGTGAGCTGGGTCCACGGCCGCAACACGAGCGTCCGCGTCAGCTTCTGCGAGCTCGACGGTGGCACATCCCCGCGCTATCGCCACGTGCTGCTGGTCGAGCCGGTGCGTCGTTTGGGACGGGAGGCAATCGACCTGAAGCCGATTCGCGTGCACGCGGGCGGCATCGTCTGGCACGGCGCCTATCTCTACGTTGCCGACACGCTGCGCGGGGTGCGGGTGTTCGCGATCGACCAGATGCTCGCGCTCGCAGCCGACGGTCCCCCGGGCCTAGTCGGGCACCGCCACGGGCGCTGGTACGCCGGCGGGCACCGGTACGCGATGCCGCAGATCGGAGCTCTGCGGATGCCGCTGCTGCGCTCGATCGTCGATCGCGGTCCTCGCTTCTCCTTCCTGTCTCTTCGACGGGGGTTGGGGGGAGCCTCCGATTCGGTGATGAGCGGGGAGTACCGGCGCAGACAGCCGGGTGCGCGCTTGGTCGATTGGCCGATCTTCAGCGACGGCCAAGGCCTGACTGCGGGGGCGACGGTCGAGGCGAGTTCCGCGAAGGCGGCGGGCCGAGCCAACCTCCAAGGCGTGCTGCCGATCGGCGAGAGGTTGCTGCTCGCCTCGAGCGGGGGCGGCCGCCGCGGCATCGGCCGGCTTGCGGCCTACGCGGGCGACCGGCTGGCGGCCGACCACCCGTGGGCCAACGGTCCCGAAGACCTCACTTACGTCTCCGCACGCGACCTCGTCTTCTCGCTCACCGAGCACGCACCGGGGCCGGACTCCAAGCGTGCCGGCCGCGTGGTGTTCGGGGTCAGTGCCCGGGGGGTCTTGGGGCTCGACGATTGAAGACCGGCCGGGCGCGACGGTCAGCGATCGACTGTGCCGGCGGAGTTGCGGCGCTTGGCGAGACGGATGCGACTGCCCTGCGGATTTCGCTTCAGCTCGACCTCGATCGAACCTGCGACCTTGAGATCAAGAGTGTTGCCCTTCCGTTGCCCATCCCGTGTAACGATCCGCAAATGACCTACCCATAAACCCAAGGAGCGGCCATGTCAAAGCATCAGGATCAGATCATCGCTGCAGCAGAAGGAAAGGTCGAGGAAGAACTTCTTGGCGCGGCGTTCGCAAAGCCCCGAGGGGCGATGACGGCTGCCGTCGGGGGAGGCTTGATCACCGATGAGGTCGGGGCTCGCTTGACTGGTAGGCAACACAAAGGGGCCGATACCGCGGGAATCAAGCTCGGCAACCCGGGAGCGGTCGCGGTGACCCGAACCAGCCTGGTCACGATGCAGGTCGGCGTCAGCATGGGCGGCCAGATCAAGGAGATCAAGGAACTCCTGAGCACGGTGCCCCTCGCCGACGTGGACTCGGTCGAGGTCAAACGGATGGGCCTAGCCGGCGTGATGGAGATCACTGCGGGAGGTGCCAGTTTCAAGCTCGAAGGCAAGGTCAACGACATGCGGGAGTTCGCCGCCGCTTTCGACCGCGCCAAGGCCACGGCCTGAAGCGGTCCGCCGCCGCGACTCGAGATGGGCCGTGCAGGGATCGAACCTGCGACCTTGAGATTAAGAGTCTCCTGCTCTACCAGCTGAGCTAACGGCCCTCCGACGGGGCATGGTAGCGAGGGAAATAGGGCTGGTGAAAGCCG
This sequence comes from Solirubrobacterales bacterium, assembly GCA_046716525.1. Classification (GTDB taxonomy): domain Bacteria; phylum Actinomycetota; class Thermoleophilia; order Solirubrobacterales; family 70-9; genus WHSW01. The sequence continues at coordinate 7,565 of JBKJXG010000233.1, read as the reverse complement.
GCGCGGAGCGAAATCAGGGTGCCGGTGCGGGCGCAGGAGCGCCGAGCCCGGCGCCGCCGCCTAGCGAGCCGAACGGGTCCTCGAGCTGAGGGCTGGCGGAGTCATCGCCGCCCTGGCGCTGCTGCTCCTTGATCGCCTCTTGCGCCTTGACCGCCTGCTTTCGGAGGTCCTCGAGGTTCTTTTCGATCTGCTTGCGCTGCGAGGGATCGGCGAGCGCGACCGACTTCTTTGCCGCCTCGTCGCCGGCATCGAGCTGGCCGTCGGCGTACAGGTAGAAGGCGAGCTGGCCGTAGGCGGCCGAGGTGTCCTGTGACTCGGCGACGATCTCCTGCGCTGAAGCGGCACCGTCGGCGTCAGCGAGCAGGACGAAGGCCTGGGCGACGTTGGCAGCGGCGCCGACGTCGGGCTTGGAGGGCCTGGTCGCGAGATACTCCTCCCAGCGCTGCACCGAGCGCTCGAGATCCGCGCGCGAGCCTTCGGTGATATCGGTGACGCCGGTCTCGGGGTCGGTTGTGACCCCACTCTCGGTCGCCGAGAGGAAGTGGTAGCGAACGAGGTCGAGCAGAGCGGACTCGTCCTCGGGGTTCGCCGCGAGCGTTTCTTCTGCATCCTCGATCTGCGACTCGTACTGGGTGCTGCCACTGGAGTCGTTGCCGCCGATTCCGAGCGCGTCGAAGATGCCACCGCTGACATCGCTGCCGATGCCGAAGCCGACGAAGCTGATGAAGAAGATGAAGGCAAGGAAGCCGAACACGATCTGGACGACGCGTCGGCGCTTGCCGCTCTTGAGATCGAAGATCATCGGCCCGGGAGGCTAGCGAGCCGTCTTGGGAACCGACTGCGGATCATTGCGGGCGGCGGGCGTGACCGCGGTAACCGTCTGTTCTTCTTCTACGGTCGGCGGGACCGCAGACGGGGCCGTTGCCTCTCGAGGCTCTTCCTCGTATACGGGGTCCCCCGGCACGTCCGGGCGCACCGGTGCCGGATCGGGGTCGTCAGGCTCGTCACCGTCCGGTGGCTCGTCACCATCGTCGTCCTCATCGTCGTCCGACACCTTCGAGTGACCGAATCTTCGCGCCAGGATGATGCTGCCCTCGTAGAGAAATATCAGCGGGATCATGATCAGCAACATGCTCACCGGGGCGCCGCCGGGCAGCGCCGCGGCGACGATCGAGATGCCGAAGATCACGTACTTGCGGTTCTTCGCCAGTTGGTCAGGGGTGACTATCTCGAGGCGCGTAAGCGAGAGCACCCCGATCGGGATCTGAAACAGGAGACCCATCGCGATCATCGTCAGCCCGAGGAAGCCGTAGTACTCCTTGGCGCGGACCTGAATGTTGAACTCGGACTCGTTGAAGTTCAGTAGGAACTCAACCGCTGCCGGCATCACGATGAAGTAGGCGAACGCGACTCCAGCCAGGAACAGGAAGGGGACCGCCATCAAGAACGGGAAGACGACCTTCTTCTCCCTCGGGGAGAGAGCGGGCAGGATGAAGGCGTAGGCCTGATAGAGCAGGAACGGCAACGAGATCACCATCGCGCCATAAGCCGCGACCGTCATCGTCGTGAAGAAAGGCTCAGTCGGGCTCAGGGTCAGCGGCGGCTGGTCGCTGGGCAGCGAGCGGTTGGCGATTTCCAGCATCGTGTTGTCCTGCCAGAAGCACAGGGCAAATGCGCCGCCGAAGACAACGAGGCTGATGATGATCCTGGAGCGCAGCTCGTCCAGGTGAGAGACGAGCGTCATCCGCTCGTCGAATTGAGCTGTCTTCACGCGCGCCACTAAGCCACCCTGGGCCCGCGCCGAGCGGACGTCATCCTCAGCTGCGGTTCTCGGTTACGACTTCGCCCTCGACAGGCTCGGCGCCCGCGTCGGGTTGCGGCTGAGCTGATGCGGCCTCGAGCTTTGCTCGCTCGGCCTTGTCATCGTCATCGTCGTCGCTGTCGCCCGTGATCGCGTCCTTGAAGTCGCGCATCCCTCGGCCGAGCGAGGAGCCGAGCTCGGGAAGGCGCTTGGGACCAAACACGATCAACGCGATGACGAGAACGATCGCAATTTGCCAAACACTGAAATCCATCTACCCAAAGAGTACTGACGCGACGGCGGCGTGGATCACTCGCGCTCGAAATTGAGATAGAAGCGTGACGGCGTGGGCTCGTCTTGACCCTGGTACTTGGATCCCGTCTCGTCGGAGCCATAGGGGCGGGCGACAGGCGCGTCCATGCGCATGAACGAGATCTGACCGATCGGCATTCGGTGGTAGATCGTGATCGGCAGATTGGCGACATTGGACAGCTCCAACGTCAGGTTGCCCTCGAACCCGGCGTCGACGAAACCGGCCGTGGAATGGATCAGCAGCCCGAGACGCCCGAGCGAGCTCTTGCCCTCGAGCCGGGCGACGATGTCGTCAGGCAGCTTCACCTTCTCCAGGGTCTGGCCGAGGACGAACTCCCCGGGATGCAGGATGAACGGCTCCTCGTCGACCTCGACCAGCGAGGTCAGATCCTCCATCGGCTGACGCACGTCGATATAGGGATAACGAGCGTTGTTGAAGACGCGAAACTTGCGGTCGACGCGCACGTCGACGCTCGAGGGCTGCACGAGCGTCGGGTCGAACGGGTCGAAGACGATTCGGCCTGCCTCGACTTCGGCTCGAATCGTTGTGTCGGAGAGCACCATGCGGGCTGGCAGTCTAGGCACCCATCCGGCCAGGGACCGATGCGGATGGAGGGCTCGCGGCTAAAGCCGACCATGACCAACGCCGATATCGCGGACAGGATGGCCGATAGAGAGACAACCAAGCTCGACCACGAAGCAGCGAAGCTGCTCGCTTCCGGCCTCGACTCGCGCCCGCGCGCAGCAGCAAAGCGCACCAAGGCCGACCTCCACATCTGCCCCTGCTGTGACTCCGAGCTCGTCTACCCGATCGACTGGGCTCCGCTCGCCGGCAGCCGTTGGAAAGTCGAGCTGCGCTGCCCCGACTGCGAATGGCGCGCCTGCGGCACCTTCGGCCAGGCGGCGGTGGATCGCTTCGATGAGCTCCTCGACGCCGGCACAGCGAGCCTGCTCGACGAGCTCAAGCTCCTAGCTCAGGCCAACATGAACGAGCAGATCGAGCGCTTCGTCGCCGCGCTGCGCGCCGGCGACATCCTTCCCGAAGACTTCTGATCCCCATACCTGCCTGACGAGCGCCGGAGCGCGTCAGACAAGGACGCAGGGAGCGCCGTGTGCCTCCGCACACAAGCGACCGAGGACGCCATCTGACGCGCTCCGGCGCCGTCAGGCGTAGCGTTCGACGACGCCGTCGGCTACGAGTGCAAGCAGATCGCGCCGCTGCTCGTCGAGCTCGGCCTGCGACAACGCCTCCTTGGCGGTTTCGACGCGCGCTCGCGCATCGGCTCGAACGTCCTCGAGAACGCCGGTTGCGGCGATGCGGTCACAGAGCGCCGTTGCCGAAGCGGAATCGAGCTTGCGCAGGTCGGCGCGCGCCAGCGAAGGGTCGCGCTCTCGGGCGCGGATCATCGGCAGTGTCACGGTCCCGTCGAGCAAGTCGGTGCCACGGGCCTTACCCGTGCGATCCGACGGTCCGGTGATGTCGAGGACGTCGTCGAGCAGCTGGAAGGCGAGCCCGATCTCGCGTCCGTACAGCGTCAGGGCTGCCGCAGCGTCCGAGCTGGGTTCGGGATCGGCGCCGACGAGACACGCGCACTCGAACAGCCGAGCTGTCTTCAGCGTGCAGCGCTCGAGGTAGCGCGCGGCCTCGAGTGAGGGCGAGAAGGCGTCGCTGCGCTGCATCAACTCACCTCGAGCCAGCCCCACGGATGCGCTCGCGAGCAGCGCGACACGACGAGCGGCATCGCCCTCAGCCTCGCTGAGCTCGGCAAAGGCGCGTGAGAGCAACAGGTCGCCGACGGCCGTCGCTGCCTTGCGTCCTGCGCGCGAGAACACAGTCGCGCGCCCGCGGCGAAGCGGCGCCGCGTCGAGAACGTCGTCGTGAACCAGGGTCGCCATGTGAACGAGCTCGACGGCGACTGCGGCGCGGACCGCGTCGTCGCCGGCGTCGGCACCGGCGCAGAGCAAGACCAGCATCGGTCGCATGCGCTTTCCGCCGGCGGCCAAAGTCGCGCCCGCCTCGGCCGCCAACGCCTCGCCGTGGCCTTCGACGAGCTCACCGAGGCGGCGCTCGACGGCGCTCATGCGTCGCGGCAGCCACGACTCCGAGGCGTCTAGCACGCGGGTGACCGGCGGTGGAATCTCGGAGCGGCTCACGAGGGCTTAGGCGGGACGGGTGCCGGAGTGGATCGCGATGATCCCACCGGCCAGCACCGTATAGCGGATGCTCTCGAGCCCGGCCTTGTCCATGATCAGCGCCAGTCCCTCGGGCGGAGGAAAGCGCTTGACCGACTCGGGCAGGTAGGTATAGGCCTCGCGGTCGCCCGCGAGCGTGCCAAGCAGGGGCACGAGGCGGTCGAACCACAGCGAGATGAAGGTCGAGAGCGGCGGCCGGGTCGGGTTGGTGATCTCGAGGATCACCAAACGCCCATCAGGCTTGAGCACGCGGACGAGCTCGGCTACGCCGCGGGCGAGGTCGGCGAGATTGCGGACGCCGAACCCGACCGTGACCGCGTCGAATGAGCTCGCGTCGTAAGGCAGCTCGAGCGCGTCGCCCCACTCGAAGCGCACCGGCGCCAGCTCGCGTTCGCTCGCCTTCGAGCGCGCGAGGTCGAGCATGCGCTCGGAGAAGTCGGAGCCGATGACGCGGCCTTCAGGACCGACGCGGCCGGCGAGCTCGAACGCGAGGTCGCCCGTCCCGCAGCAGGCGTCAAGGGCGCAGTCGCCGGGGTCGAGCGCGGCGCGGTCGGCGGCTCGCTCGCGCCAGCGGTGATGGAGGCCCGCTGTCATCGCCGAGTTCATCAGGTCATAGACACCGGCGATGCGGTCGAACATTCCCCGGATCTGGCCGGCGAACTGCTCTTCGTGGTCTCGATTGGGGGAGCGAGAATCAAGCATGGCTAGGACGCAGGGAGCCAGCATGGCAGCGCCATGTTGGCGACTGAGGACAACGCCAGGCGCCGATTCGCAGCCGCCCAATCGCGGCTATTGCAGCGACGCCAGGAATTTGACCAGATTGTCGAACTTCTCGTCAGGCAGCGAGCCGTACTCCGGCATGATCCCGGCGGGGTTGACGAGGGTGCGCTCGATCGCTTGCGCGGGCAGCTTCGCGCCGATCTCGGTCAACTCGGGGCCTGGCCCGTCGTTGCCGTTCTCGCCGAACTTGTGACAGGCGAGACAGCCCGACTGCGCGGCGACCTGCTTGCCATTTTCGAACTGCGGCGCGACCTCGAGCTCGATCTCGGTCGGCGAGCCGGCCGAGGCGCCGAGGAAGGTGAGGTAGGCCATTGCGATGATCGTGAGAATCCCGGCCGTGGTCGCGATCGGCCTGCGCTCGGGCCGACGCTCGGGGTTGCGATCGTAGAACGGCAACAGCAGCAGCAAGACCATGCATAGCGTCGGGATCCCGATCGTCGCCACCGGCACCAGCTCCGGCGGCTTGATCACTTTCAGCAGCTCGAAGAGGAAGAAGAAGTACCACTCGGGCCGCGGCACGTAGGTGGTCGTCGTCGGGTCGGCCTTCGGCCCCAGCTCGGCCCCGAGGACGAGCGACATCACGATCATCATCACCGCGACGACGACGAACATCGCCGAGTCCTTGGCGATCGCGTAGGGGAAGAAGGGCTTGCCCTTCTTCTTCAGCACCTCGTATTCGCGGAGGTACTCCTCCTTCTCGGCGCTGTTCATGTGCTGCCTCTCGCGAGCGGGTGCACTAGACCTCTTCCTCGCGTACGGACTTCGGCTGCGGATCGGCGCGAACCCATGGCGGCGCCGTCGTTCCCTGCTTGACGACGAGATAGAGGTGGGCGCCGATCAGGGCGATGATCGCCCCCGGCACCAAGAGCATGTGCACGGCATAGAAGCGCGGCAACGTCGTCGCCCCGATCTCAGAGCCGGCGCGAAGGAAGTCGGCCAGGTAAGGCCCGACAACGGGCCCCGAGCCGGTGATATTCATGGCCACGATCGTCGCCCAGTAAGAGCGCTGGTCGAAGGGCAGCAGGTAGCCGGTCAGGCCCATGACCAAGGTGAGGATGACGAGGACCACGCCGATCACCCAGTTGAGCTCGCGGGGGTACTTGTAGGCGCCGAAGAAGAACGTTCTTCCCATATGCAGGAAGATGAGGATGATCATCAGTGTCGCGCCCCACTTGTGCAGACCGCGGACGAACTCGCCGAGGAAGACGTCGTTGGTCAGGTGGGCGATCGAGTTGTAGGCCTCGGTCGAGGAGGGCACGTAGTACATCGCCAAGAAAACGCCGGTGAGCGCCTGCATCGCAAAGGCGAACAGCGTCGCCGAGCCCAAGGTGTAGAACCAGTTCGTTCCCTTCGGGACCTTGCGCAGCAGCATGCCGGTGAGAAACGGCGAGGCGCCGGTGCGCGAATCGAGCCAGCCGATGACGTCGATGCCGCCTTCCTTGACGGTCTCGATCGCGCCATGCCCGGAGCCGTTTGCGTCCTTGTCCGTTCCGGCATCGCCGTTGCGACCGGCACCGTTGCCGTTCCCGGTGCGCACCGAGGAGCCTTCGCCCGGCTTTCGCGGCTTCTTCAGGACTGCTGGGACGGGCAGCTTCGGCATCTAGATCATCTCGGTATCAGGGAGGCGGAGCGGTGGTCGGGCGCGGCGGATAGAGATACTCCCAAACCCCGCCGGTGAACTCGCCGGGGTCGCGGGCGCGAACGGGCTCGAGATCGTTGGTGACGCTGTAGCGTGGGCCGACCTCGAGCGTGTCGCCCGTGATCCGCGTCTGGAAGCGGTCGAGCGGGCGCACCGGCGGACCGCCGATGACCTTGCCCTCGAAGTCGTAGACGCCGCCGTGGCAGGGGCAGATGAAGTTGCCGGCCGCCTTGACGAAACGCACCGGACAGCCGAGATGCGCGCAGCGTGTCGAGATCGCGATGTACTCGCTCGGGTCCTCGCCGAGATCGGGGCTGCCCTGGCGGATGTAGACGGTCGTCTTGCCGGAGTCGCCAACTCCGTCGACGATCGTGATCACCGCCTGGCGATAGGTATCCGCTGAGAAGTCGTCGGGCGAGCCGACGCCCGCCCACGCCTCCTCGGGGCTCTCGAACAACGGCGCCACGGCGAAACCGACCACAGGCAGCGCCACCGCCGTCACGGCAACAATGCCAAACGTCTGCCCTGCAACCGCGAAAGCACCACGACGAGTCATCGTCTCGCCTTCGTAGTAGCCCGCGGGTTTGGGCTTCTCGGGGGTGGTCCCCCGCTTGTTGTCCGCCTGGTCAGCCAAGAGTGGAAATCGAGTTCTCGGGCAAGTCTAATGAAGCTGCGCCGTGGTCAAGATGGTCGTCGATGCCGGCTTCGGCCGCGACCGAACGCGCACCGGCCCAGAGCGCGCGGGTGGCCCCGTCGGCGCCGTGCCGCAGCCCAGCCTTCGCCTGCTCGTGGGAGGGTTCGGCGCCGGCGCCGATCGCCGTCACACAGGCGAGCCAGAGC
>JBKJXG010000232.1:0-5528 GCA_046716525.1 Solirubrobacterales bacterium | reverse complement strand
CTCGACAGTCGTATACAGCGCGGGTTGCGTAGTGATTTCGGTCATGGTGATGAAACAGTCGCAGCGACGCAAACGTGAGCTCGCAGCTATCTTCGCGCGGTGGCCGTGAGAGCAGACGGCATTGCGTCGGCCCGGGCCTCGACTGGAGCGGAGGGTCGCATTGGGGCGTGACCTGTCGCTACGACGAGTGCCCGGAGGGCGCCGGCCCCTACGTCTCGATCTCCAGCCCCACCTACTACGTCGTCGCTCACGAGCTCTGTCATGCCAACTTCGGTGACGACGAGCAGATGGCCGATCAATGCGCCGCCGAGCACGGCGCATCGCTCGACACCAGCCCTTACGTTTAGCGCCTGCGGCGCGCCGCGGGCTCGACCAGCAGAGTCGCCGGCCGGCTGGTGGGCAGCGTGGCGAGTTCGAAGCTGAGCGCGCGCCGCCCGCTGTCGTAGTGGAAATCGCGGATCTGACGCGTCGTGCCGGCCGTCAGCGTCACCGAGCCGGGCCGATCGATGCCCTTGATCGTGACTTCATAGGTGCGCTTGGCGAGGTCGCCTGGGTAGTGCCCACGCGCACGATCGATCTCGAGTCTCCCCCCACGCCCATCCTGGTGCCAGCGAAGTCCTGTGCGCGCGAACTCACCGTTCTCGTAGCCAAATCCAGCGCCGGCGTCCTCATAGAGCTCGAAGCCGCCGTCGGCGCCGGCGTAGACATCGACGAGCAGCGAGCGGTTTCCGCCTGGGCGCTCGAAGTCGGCAAATGGCTGGCGAACGACGATCGCGCCGGCGCGGGCGAACACCGGCATCTGCTCGAGCGGAACACTGAGCACGCGCGCGTCCGAGCCCGTGTAGTTGCTTCCGGTGAAGATGTCGACCCATCGCCCGGGCGGAAACCAGACCTTCTTTCGCGCCGGGTCGCCGGGATTGGCGACGGGGGCGACCAGCAGCTCATCACCGAGCATGTACTGGCGATCGAAGCGATAGGCATTGCGCTGAAGCGGCCAGCCCAGGTACATCGCCCGGACCAGCGGCAGCCCGGTGTCGTAGGCCTCGCGCGCGAGCGTGTAGAGATAGGGAACGAGCGAAGCGCGTAGCCGCATGAACTCCCCGGCGATCCGGCCTGCGCGCCCGCCGTACTCCCACGGCAGGCGGGGAGCGTGGTCGGAATGCAGGCGGAGGATCGGCTGCATCGCACCGAGTTGGACCCAGCGCGCGTAGAGGTCGTCGGGCAGCTCGTCGCCGAGGAAGCCGCCGATGTCGTGGGAGACGTAGGGATGGCCGATGCCGGCGCCCTCGGCGGCGCTGAAGCGCGTCTGGAAGCCGAGCATCTCCCAGGTCGAGTCGCTGTCGCCGGTGAAATGGATCGAGTTGCGGTGCTCCGCCCAGGCGCCGGTGCTCGGCATCGCTTGGTCCCACATTGAGGTGCCGATCCGAGACAGCGGCAGCCAGCGAGTGCCGCGGTCGCGCTGGCGCTGCGCATAGAGCGAGTTGATCCAGGTGTCGCCGGGAAGGGTCGTGGCACTGACCCGGCTCTCGTCGCAGCACCAGTCGAGCCACCACGAGTCGACCCCGTCGGCCTCGAACGGCGCGTGCAGCCCGAAGTAGGAGGCGACGTCGTCGCGCTGGGCCCAGTCCCAGACCGAGCACGTCTGCTCCGGGTTACGGATGAACACTCCACATCGCGATCCTCCGTCGAGCAGCCCGCCCGCCGTTTCCTCGGCACCCGGGTAGGCGGGATCGTCGGGGCTGATCGATGGATGGACGTTGAGGGTCACGTCGACGCCCTTGGAATGCGCCCAAGCGAGAAAGCGGCGCGGGTCCGGAAAGAAGGCCGGCGTCCACTGCCAGCCGTTCCAATCGTGGGGGCTCTTGAAGTCGGTGTCGACGACGAGCACGTCGAGTGGGACGCGGTTGGCACGGAACTCCCCCAGGAGCTTGCGGTAATCAAACTCGCTATAGCCCATGTAGCGGGAGAACCAGTTGCCGAAGGCCTTCTGTGGCAGCAGCGGCGCGGGCCCGGTGAGCTTGCGAAAGTCGGCGAGCGCGCCTACGTAGTCGTCGCCGTAGGCGAATAGGTAGCCGTCTTGGTATGAGCCAGGAACCGACCGCGCGGTGCGCTCCTCATACCAGCGCCCACCCTCGGTCAGCACAGGTCCGGCCGTGTCGTCGAGCAGATACCAACCGTCGCGCGAGAGCAGGCCGTCGTGAAGTGGCACCGGACCGCGCTGGCCGTCGAGCCCGCGATACCAGCCGCCGAGGTTGCCCGCCGTCGCCGGTGACGGATCGGGATCGGGGTTCTCCAACGGAATCCGAGGCGGCGGTGTGGTCGACGGCGGCGGCGGCGCCGTTGGAAATCCCGGGTGCACCGAGTGCTTCTTGCCGCCGATCTCGACGCGCAGCGCCAGATTCGACGGCGAGAACGGCCCGGAGGCGATCACATAGCGAAGCCGCATGCGCGAAGTGCGAATCACGCGGACGCCGTCGACGACGCGGGTGCGGAACTTGGCCGCGGCAGCGGGCCGCGTCGCCGCGGTCAAGGTCGGGCGGTCCTCGAAGTCGCCGTCTTGCGCGTACTCCAGCCGGATCAGACTCGATGTCAGAACCTGAAACCGAGCGGGCCCGTCGCGTATCTCGCCGCTGGCGCCCGAGGCTTCGGCCACCACTGCGACAAAGACGGCCGCAATTAACCACAACACCCTGCGAATCATTGGTTCGCGGCACGCTACCGGCGTCAGCGGCCGTGACCCAGTGCGCTTACGGCGTGCAGGTGAAACTCCGCCATCTCGGCGAGGTCGAGGACGCTGAGGCTCTCGTCGTCGGCGTGAGCGGCGGCGCTGTAGGCCCGCGGGTCGTCACTGAACACGGGCGCAAAGCCGTAGGCAGCGGTTTCGAACGCAGTCCGAATCCAATGCGAGTCGGTGAAGCCGGTCGAGATCATCGGCAGCAGCCCGGCGCCGGGCACGCGTTCGGCGACGTACTCGGCGAGCAGGCGATAAAGCGGCGTGTCGATCGGCGACTCGGTGCCGCCCTGAAGCGGTTCGACGAAGTCGATCTCGTACTCGAACTCGCTGCCGAGCGTGGCGTCGACGTGAGCGCGAACGTCGGCCTCGCTCTGTCCCGGCAGCGCTCGCACGTCGCAGACGACGTCGGCACACGGCGGGATCACATTGGCGGGTTCGAGGCTGCGCACGCCTGTGGGCGTGACCGTCATCCGCGTCATCGCCGGCAGCAGATCGACCAGCAATGGATGCAGCGCAGCGGCGCCGGCGATCGCCTCGGAGTCGGTGGGGTCGTCGACGCCCAAGATCGCGAGCGCGCGATCGACCGCGGCCACGCGTCGGGTCGGACCTGGCGCGATCAGCAGCCGCTCGATTGCGGCGGCGAGATGGCGGAGAGGGTTGTCGGCCGCGGTCGGCACCGAGGCGTGCCCGCCACGGCCGAAGACGCGAAGCCGAAGGGCCGTGACCTGCTTCTCGCCGACCGAGACCGTGACCAGACGGCGACCGTCGGCGAGCTCGAGCAGGGAGCCGCCGCCCTCGTTCAGCGCGCAGTCACAGCGCACGTCGGGGCGCTCGCGCACCAGCCACGACATGCCGACGCCAGCGCGGTTGCCCTCCTCGTCCGCCTCGGCGACGAGCACGACGTCGCCGGCCGGGCTGGCGCCGTTTTGTGCCACCGCCGCCAGCGCGACCACCCGCGCGGCAAGCTCGTTCTTCATGTCGACCGCGCCTCGGCCGATGAGGCGGCCGTCGCGTACCGCGCCCTCGAATGGCCCCACGCTCCAGCCCTCGGGTGGCGCCGGGACGACGTCGGTGTGCGCGAGCAGCATCAACGATGGTCCGTCACCACTTCCCGATACCCGGGCAATCAGGTTGAGCCGAGCCGGGTCAGGGCCGACGAGCTCGCACTCGACCCCGGCCCCCTCGAGGTATGCGGCGAGCAGCTCGGCGGCCTGCGTCTCGTTGCCAGGTGGATTGGAGGTGTCCAGGCGGATCAGGCGGCGCGCCAGCTCGACGACCTCGTGGCGCAGGTCGAAACCGCTCATCGCGCCCGGGCGAGCTCGGCGACGAGTTCGATCGGGAACGGATCCTGCATCGAACCGTCGCGACGCTGCGCCGGGCGCGCCGCTACGAGACAGTTGTAAACGGCCTCGTGAGCGGCCTCGTAGGCGGCGGCGAAGCAGGCGTTCAGCTGAGAATCACCGACCGCGACGGCGCTCGTGCCCACCGTCGTGAAGGCCACAGCGATCTCACCCGATTGATCTGACGCATAGGAGCCGGCGCGCGCCACTCCCAGCAGCGGGCGCAGGGCCAGGCGACGTAGCTGCAGGGGATGAAGGGGGCGTCGGTTGCGCAGACGGCGATGCAGGAGCCGTGCGGGGTCGGCGTCCCGGTCGCGGGTGCAAGGCGGGTACCGATCAGGTCGAGGTACTCGCGATCGCCGAAGTTGCAGAGCAAGAGCACGCCGAGCTTGTAATCGCCGACGATGCGCGAGGCGGTTCCGATGCCACCGGGGAAGTCGAAGCAGGTCATCCCGGTGCCGGCGCCGATGCTGCCCTCCCCGACCTCGGTGCCGAGCGCCTCCCGGGCGCGCTCGACGTCGGCGGCCGTGACCGTGCGCGCGTCGGCCATGTCGCCGTCGTCGCACTCGCCGACGACCGGGATCACGACATCGTCAGGGCCGTGGCCAGAGGCGAGCACGGCGGCCTGCATCACGGTGCCGACCGCATGCGTGCCGCAAAGGTGGACCGCGGTCTCGATCCGCCCCAGCTCGTCGATCTCCAGCTTGGCGGTGAGCTCGCCGGTGCCGTTGACGGTCGCCACACCCGCCGACGCCGGTAGCTCGGGCGGCGCCACCACGGTCACGCCGGTGCGCTCGCCGCTGGCTGCTTGCGAGTGGCCGACCAGCACGCCTCCGACGTCGGTGATCGCGTTGCCCTCGCCGGCCTCGATCACCCCGACGGGCCCCGCGATCTCGCGCCAGCGCTCAGCCATTCGCAGCGACGTGCGCAGCGGCGCCCAGCGTCGGATCGTGCAGCAGACAGGCTGCGAGCTGGTCGGGTGCACCGGCTGCCAGCAACGGCGGATCGACGCTGTCACATGGCCCGAAGCGGCGCGGACAGCGCGGGTGAAAGCGACAGCCGCTGGGCACGTCGGTGGCATCCGGGACCTCGCCACTGAGTGAATCTCGCCGGCGACGGCCACCGGGACGGGCGACTGGTACCGCATCGACCAGTGCCTGGGTGTAGGGGTGGCGTGGGCGCTCGATCACATCGACCGCGTTGCCCTGCTCAACGACGCGGCCGAGGTACATGACGGCGATCCGCTCGCATAGCGACCAGGCAAGGCTGAGGTCGTGGGTGATGAACAGCAACGCGAGCTCGCGTCGCTTTCGCAGCTCGACCAGCACCGCAATGATCTGGGCGCGCACGGAAGCGTCGAGCATCGAGACCGGCTCATCGCAGATCAGGCCCTCGGGCTCGAGCACGAGCGCCGCCGCGATCGCAACTCGCTGGCGCTGCCCACCCGAGAGCTG
>JBKJXG010000231.1:0-4396 GCA_046716525.1 Solirubrobacterales bacterium | reverse complement strand
CTCCAAGGCCGGAAGGGCAATCGTTCGTGCCAAGGCCATGGCGCCCGGCGCCTCGCGCTCCGGTCAGGTTCGGGTGGGGATCACGGGTGGCGATGCTCGGGTTCAGCTCGAGCGCAGTTCACTCAAGAGCCCGCGGGGGCCAGCCGGCGGCAAGCTTGCGCCCGCGCTGAAGATCAAGGTCTCCAAGGTCAACGGTCGCAGGGCGAAACCGGTCTACAAGGGTCGTCTGACGAAGCTCAAGCGGGTCAATCTCGGGCAATGGAGCTCGGGCAAGCTCCGGCGCTTCAGGGTCAAAGTGAGGTTCCCCAACCAAACAACCAGCCAAGACACACTCCAGGGGGCGCGGGTCAAGTTCGGGCTGGTCTGGCGAGCTTCCGCCTGAACGGGTCGCAACCGGCCCCCTCCCTGGTTGCCACGTTCGCACTGGCGCACAACCGCACCTGCACTAGTAGAACTTGCTTGGTGGAAACTGCCGAAGCTTCAGTTCGGCTCGAGCTCTGGGCCGAGCCCGAAAGCGTCCCCGCGGCGCGTCACGCGCTCAGCGCCTTTGCCGACCGCCTCGGCTGCGACGGCGGCGCCGTGCGAATCGTCGTCAGTGAGCTGGTCGGAAATGCCGTACTCCATGCTTATTACGGGCGTGAGCCAGGCCCTGTGCTCGTGCTTGGCAGGATCCTGCGGGAGCGCCTACTGGTGGTTACGATCGCCGATCGCGGGCGCGGCATGATCGTACGAGCCGACTCGCCTGGCCTCGGCGTGGGCCTCCCAGCGGTGAGCAAGCTTGCCCGCGATCTGCGCATCGATTCGGATGACGCCGGTACCGCCGTTTCCGCCAGCTTCGAGATCGGCGCGGCGCATAGCGCCGGTGACCGTGGGGACGAGACCGAGGCCGAGGTCGCCGCGGAACTTCGACGCGCGCGCAGGCTCATCCGCAAAGTCGGACCGCGCGGAGGCGGGCGGCTAGCGCTGGCCGTGTAGGTCCTACGGCTGCTCGCGGTAGGCGAGCGCCGAGCCTTCGAGCAGCAGCCCCGAGATCCGGAAGAGCGCGGCGACATCGCCGCGCAGCTGCGTCACCGAGAGCTCTCCGCCATCGCGGCGAAAATCGCGAGCGGCCGAGACGATGACCTGAAGTCCGGTGGAGTCGATGAACGTGCAACCGGCGAGATCGAGGCAGGTGCGCTGATCCGTCGTTGCCTCTTCGGCCAGAGCAGTCGTCAGCTTTGGCGCAGTCGCGAGGTCGAGCTCGCCATTGACCGCGAGCACGACCCGGTCGTCTGCTCGATCTACCGCTATCGAGAACGGTTGAATTTCTTCTAGAGCCGCCACGCCTCTCCCGCGCTTTCGCTTCGAGGGACTCGAGAGCAAAAACTATCGCAAGAATGTTGAATTTGGAAGTAGATTTTCGCCGGCAACGCCGGTTTTCGGGCTAGGCCCTGCGCACTGCCAGCCCGATGCCGAGATAGCGCTCGCCGCGGGCTTGCTCGACCTCGGGGTACTGGTCGCAGAACTCGTGGAAGTCGTAATCGCCGGCATGTTCGCGGCGAAGCCACTGCCAAACCGCGCGCACCCCGGGAGTGTTGGCGCCGACGATGTCGTGCAGGGCGATCATCCGGGCGTGCTCGCTGATCAGCTCGAAATCCCGCTTGCAGCCGCGTTCGGAGTGGTCGCCGTCGATCAACGCCAGGTCGAACGGATCGCTGTCGTCGAGGTAGCGGGCAAGGCGACCCGAGGTGCTGTCGACGCGCAGCACGTCGGTATGTCGCGCCGGTCCCGGATAGCGGCGCAGATTCGGCACCTCGAAGCGATCGACGGCCGTCGCACGTTTGAGTGTTTGCAAACGGTTCAGGTAGGTGGTGGTGATCAAGAAGGTGCCGCCGTGATCCACGCCGATCTCGACATAGCTCGCGACTCCACGTTCGCCAACGAAGGCGAGATAGCGGCTGAACTGGCTCGGATACTGCGAGAACTGGATGCCGTCACCGGCGTATCGGTGCAGCCGCTCGGGCAGGATCGGCGCGAACTCGGCGTTGATCCCGAGCGCGGCCAGGCGCGGCTCGAGCTCAGCCGGGTCTGAGAGCACACTGCGTGGCCATTGCTCGATCGATGCAACACGCGAGACGTCCGTTGCCGCCGGAACGCGATGGCCGAGAGCACGGCCGAGGCCGAGCCGCGGGACCAGGCGCTGCCACAGCAGATACTGGGAGCGGGCCGGCAGCATTCCGCCGACCTTGGAGCGCAAGGTGCGCGCCGCCTGCCTGCTGCTCTCGCTGAGGCTCATCTCGCTGGACCGTGATTTCGTCTGGGTAGGATCGCCGCGGACATGTCCGACGTCGATGATGCAGCACCGACTACCCGGATCCTCTTCGTCTGTCTCGGCAACATCTGTCGCTCGCCCACGGCCGAGGCAGTCATGCGCGGGCTCGTCGCCGAGCAGGGCCTCACGGCCGAGTTCGAGATCGAGAGCGCTGGAACCGGCGACTGGCATGTCGGCCATCCACCTGACGAGCGTGCAGCTGCCGCTGCCGCCGAGCGCGGGGTGCGGCTCGACGGCACCGCCCGTCAGGTCGCCGTTGCTGACTTCGAGCGCTACGACCTGCTCGTCGCCATGGATCGCTCCAACCGCGACCAGCTCTTGAGACTGGCACCCGATGAATCGGCGCGGGAGCAGGTCCGACTGCTGAGCGAGTTCGGCGACGGGGCCGAGGCCGATGTGCCCGATCCCTATTACGGCGGTGTCGATGGCTTCGAGCAAGTACTGGATATCGTCGAGCGCTCCTGTACGGCTTTGCTCGAGGAGGCCCGCTCGGGGCGGATCGGGTGACGGCGCCCGCAGCGCTCGGCGAGGCCGTCGAGGCAGCGCTCGGCGAGACTCTCGGGGGCTCGGTGCCGATCGGGGGCGGTTCAATCAACGATGCCTGGCGCTTCGAGCTCAGCGGCGCCGGATCCGTCCTTGTGAAAACGCGCGACGATGCCTCGCCGGCGGAGTTCGAGGCTGAGGCTGCCGGAATGCGCTGGCTTGCCGAAGCCGGAGCCCCCGTTCCGAGGGTGCTGGCGACATCGAAGGTTCCAGCGCTGATTGCGCTCGAATGGATCGAGCCGGGTTCGCTGACCGAGCGCGGCGCCGAGGGCCTCGGGGTCGAGCTGGCAGCGATGCATCGCGCCGGCGCGCGAGCGTTCGGCGCCCTCCCGCCCGGCTCGCCCGACTTGGTGCTGAGAATCGGCTCGGTTGAGCTCGGGCTGGTCGAGACGGCGAGCTGGTGCGACCTGTACGCACAGCAGATGCTGTCGCCGCTGGCGCGCCAGGCGCACCAGGTCGGATCGCTGTCGCCCGGCGACGCGGCGTCGATCGAGGCACTCTGCGAGCGGCTAGAGGAGCTCGCGGGGCCGCCGGAGCCGGCCGCGCGCCTTCACGGCGACCTCTGGAGCGGCAACGTGCTTGCCGATGCCCGCGGGGGAGCGTGGCTGATCGACCCCGCTGCCTACGGCGGTCATCGCGAGGTTGACCTGGCGATGCTGCGCCTGTTCGGTGCACCTTCCGAGCGTCTACTCGCCGCCTACGGTGATGCCTATCCGCTCTCTCCGGGCCATGAGGACCGGGTCGAGCTGTGGCAACTTCTGCCCCTGCTCGTTCACGCAGTCCTCTTCGCCGGCTCCTACGGCTCCGCGGCGGGCCGGGCTGCCCGCCGCTATCTCTGACGCCGGGCTACTTCGCCTTCGGCGCTTCCTCGAGCAGGGCACTCAGCTTCGCCTGAAGCGCCACAACCCGTTCGGAGGTCGAGTGTGCGGTACCGACCGACGAAACCATCTCGTCGACCAACTGCTCGAGCTCCTCGTTGCGGGCCTTTGCTTTCGCCAGGCGCTTGCACAGGCGCGCCTCGATCGCTTCGGCACGCTCGCGCTCGAGCTGGTGCTCGGCGGCGAGTTCGTCTGACGGTGCGGCAACGGCGTTCTCACGCTCGCGTTCGTGCTGCTCTATCTGCTGCTCGGCCTCGAGCAGGCGCTCATTCGCTTCCTCGAGCTTCTCGATACGACTGAGCGCGTCTTCCAGCCTGGCGCTGAGCCCGTCGTTCTCCTCGCGCGCCTGGCCGAGCTCCACAGCGAGCTCATTGAGTTCGCTGGCCGAGCTGTTGTCAACCGGATGGTCCGCGGCGGGGTCGACGACTTCGGCCTCGCCTGCCTCGAACTCGGCTACCTCGACCTCGACCGCTTCAGCCTTGGTTTCGACAGCCGCTTCGGCCGGCGTACCGAACGCGGCCTCGTAGGCGCTCATCGGCTCCGGCAACTTGAACGTCTGTGCATCGGCCGTCTCCACGACCACCGGCTCCGGCATCTCGAACTCGTCGATCGAGTCGGGGATTGTGAACGCCTGTGCCTCCGGGCCGGCTGCGTCCTCGGGCAC
>JBKJXG010000230.1:0-3001 GCA_046716525.1 Solirubrobacterales bacterium | reverse complement strand
AACTCGGACAACCGGATCCCGCTGCTCGTCGACGGCTCGATCGACCTGATCCTGTCGACGATGACGATCACCGAGGAGCGTGACCTCGAGATCGACTTCTCCGAGCCCTATTACGTCGCCAACGGCGATGTCTTGGTCCCCTCGGGGTCGGAGATCGCTGCGCTGGAGGACCTCAGCGGGCAGACCGTCTGCACGGCGCTCGGCTCGACCTATCAGGAGACGATCAAGAGCGAGGTGCCCGATGCCCAGCTGAAGCTCGTCGACCGCTACTCCGAGTGCCTGGAGCTGATCCAGACCGATGCCGTCGACGCGGTCTCGACCGACAACGTGATCCTCACCGGGATGGTGATCCAGGACGACACGCTCGAGCTCCTCGACCTCGATTTCACGACCGAGCCCTACGGGGTCGGGATCTCCGACGGGGACACCGAGATGAAGGAGTTCGTCGACGAGTCGGTCGCCGAGTTCATCGACGACGGCACCTGGCAGGAGACCTATGACGAGTGGGTCGGCCAGTACATCCCCGAGGACCAGATACAGGGTCCGCCCGACATCACCCTCGAGGAGGCGCTGAAGCTGTTCCCGCTGTAGCGGTCGACCAGGACGACTCAAAGCAAGTTCGCGGATGAACAGGCCGTCCCAGTGAGCGGACTCTGGGAGGTGCTGACCGAGCACTTCCCGGAGTTCGCCTCCGGTTTCTTCGTCACCTTCAGGCTGGTGGCGGTCGCGTTCGTGATCGCGATGGTGGTCGGCACCCTGATCGCGGCCTTTCGGGTGGCGCCCGTGAGGTGGCTGAACCGAATCGGCGGCGTCTACGTCGAGATCTTTCGCAACATCCCGTTGTTGGTCCTGCTGTTCATCGCCTACGCCGGACTGCGGCGGGCGGGCGTGCCGGTCTCGGCCTGGGTCGCCGGCACTGCCAGCCTCGGCCTCTACACGGCTGCCTACATCGCCGAGGCGCTGCGTTCGGGGGTGTTTGCCGTCGGCAAGGGCCAGATCGACGCGGCGCTCTCGCTTGGGCTCACCTATCCGAGAACGATGCGCCTGGTGATCATGCCGCAGGCGTTCAGAACCGTAATCCCGGCGCTCGGCAGCCTGATCATCGCGATGGTCAAGAACTCGGCGATCGTTGGCGCCTCGTTGCTCGCGCTCCCCGACCTGCTCAAAGAGGCGCGCCAGATCCAGTCCGAGACCTTCCAGACGACCGAGGTGTTCTTCTGGGCGGCGCTCGGCTACATGATCCTGACCCTGAGCGCGACCGTCGCCTTCCGCTACTTCGAACGCCGCTTCGAGATCAAGCGATGAGGCCGCGGCGATGACCTACCTCTTCGACCCCGACAACTGGGAGTGGGTGTGGTCGGGCAACAGCTTCCGCTTCCTGATCGAAGGCTTTCTCGTCAACCTCGAGATTGCCTTGATCGGGATCGTGCTCTCGCTGATCTTCGGGCTGCTGCTGGCATTGATGCGGATCTCGGGAACCAAGCTGCTCAGCATTCCGGCAGGGATCTGGGTCGACGTCTGGCGCAACCTGCCGCTGATCTTCATCATTCTCTATCTCGCCCTCGCCGTTCCCTCATCCTGGCGCGAGGCCTACGGCGAGGCGATCCCGGACTTCTTTCCCGAGGCGCTTCAGAACGAGCTCGTGCTGGGCGCGCTGCTCGGGCTCGTCCTCTACAACTCCGCCGTCCTCTGCGAGATCATGCGCTCCGGGATCCTCTCGCTCGATCGCGGACAGCGCGAAGCCGCCGCGTCGCTGGGCCTCACCTACCTTCAGCAAATGCGGTTCGTGATCTTGCCGCAGGGATTGCGACGGATGGTGCCGGCGACGGTGTCGCAGCTGATCACGCTGAACAAGGACACGACGCTGGTCAGCATCATCGCGATCCAGGAGGTGGTGCGCCACGGCTCGAGCCTGACCAGCGCCAACTTCTTCGGCGGCGTTCAGGCGCCGATCCTGCAGGTCTTCATCATGATCGGCCTCTTCTTCATCGTCGTCAACTTCTCGCTCTCGCGGCTCTCGCGCCGCCTCGAGATCCGCGAGCGAAAGCGCACCGGAACGACGCCGAAGCGGGTCCTGGGACTCGAGGATCAGGTCGCCGCCGAGACCGACCTCATCGGCCCGGATCGATAGTCAGTCGGCGATCACGGCGACATCGGAGGCGAGCTTGGTCTGCCCACCGACCTGGTACTCGACGTCGACCGTCTCGTTCTTGCGATAGGTGCCAAAGAGTCCCAGGTACATCGCCACCCAGCGGCCCGGCGTGACTGTCTCCTTGACGACCGGCGCCGCGAAATGGATCTCGTCGCCGTTGACCTCGAAGTCGCGGCCCTCGACCTGCTCGACGCCGTTGATAAAGACCTTGATCGTGGGGGTCGCCCCGCGGGGCAGCGCGACGCGTCGCCCGGCGGCGAAGCTTCCTTTCGGCACCTCGGCCTCGCGCAGCTTCACGGCTGGATCATCCCGCCAGCGCCCGCCTGACGGCGTCGAAGGCCGTCTCGCCGTCGCGGGCCTCGAGCGGCTTGCGTCCGAGGCCACCGGTGAAGGCTACGAGGGAGCCGTCACCCATGACGTCGACACCGGCGTCGCCGCCGCCCCGGAGCCAGCCGCCGCTTGAGATCTCCAGCCGTGCCGCCACCCGGTCGGCCGCCGCAAACGTCCGGATCGACCTCACCTCGGGCAGCGCGCCCCCAGCCTGAACCTCCTCGGCGCGCCGGCGCATTTCGGCCAGCGCCTGCTCGAGCAACTCGAACTTGGCGCGATCGACGCGCGCCCCGGCACGGACTGTGAGCTTGTAGCTCAGGTCGCGCTCAGCGCTCAGGCGCCGCGGCGGCTTCTGACCGGGCGACGCACCGCTTCGTTGGTGATCTTCTCGGGGCCGTCGCGGTCGGCCATCGGCGTGTAGTCGATGTCGCGACCACCGGTGTAGATCTGGCGCGGGCGTGCGATCTTCTGCTCGGAGTCGTCCACCATCTCCAGCCATTGCGCGACCCAGCCGGCGGT
>JBKJXG010000229.1:0-8957 GCA_046716525.1 Solirubrobacterales bacterium | reverse complement strand
TTCGCCTCCACCGATCCCGGCGACCCCGACCGCGTCGTCGCCTTCGCCACCGAAACGAGCGCGGCCGAGGTCGAGGCGGCCATCGCCCTCGCCGCCGCCGCCGGCCTCGAGTGGGCGCGCCGACCGGTCGCCGAGCGCGCCGAGTGCCTGATCGCCGCAGCCGCGGTACTGCGGGGGCGGCGTCTGGAACTGGCGGCGATGGAGGTGCGCGAGTGCGCCAAGCCGTGGCCTGAGGCCGACGGCGACGTTTGCGAAGCGATCGACTTCCTCGAGTTCTATGCACGCGAGGCGATCCGCCTCGACGCCGGCCCCGCCCTCGCCCAGGCGCCGGGGGAGCGCAACTCGATGCGTTATGTCGCGCGCGGCGTCGTCGCCGTGATCTCGCCCTGGAACTTCCCGCTCGCGATCCCGACCGGGATGGTCGGCGCCGGCCGCGCGGCCGGCAAAGCGGGGGGGGTGAAGCCAGCCGCGCAGGCGCCGGCAACGGCGCTGGCGCTGGTCGAGGCGCTGCGGGAGGCGGGCGTGCCCGAGGGCGCGATCGCGCTGCTGCCGGGCCACGGTGAGGTCGGGGCAGCACTCGTCCGCCATCCGCGCGTGCAGGTGATCGCCTTCACGGGCTCGAGCGTCGTCGGCCAGGAGATCCTGCGTGAAGCGAGCGAGGTCGGTGACGGCCAGACCCACCTGAAGCGGGTGATCGCCGAGATGGGCGGCAAGAACTGCATCATCGTCGATTCCGACGCCGACCTCGACGAGGCGGTGCCGGGCATCGTCCGCTCGGCCTTCGTCTATGCCGGTCAGAAATGCTCGGCCGCCTCCCGGGTGCTCGCGCACGAGGATGTCGCCGAGGTGCTCGCCGGACGTCTCGCTGGTGCCGTGGAGCTATTGCGCGTCGGCCAAGCCGCCGAGCTCGACACCGATGTACCGCCGGTGATCGATGCGGAGGCACAGCGGCGCGTTCTCGACTACACCGAGTGCGCCCGCCGCGACGGCGTTACGCTCGCGACGGCGGAGAGTCCCGATGGGCCCGGCTGGTTCTGCTCGCCGAACCTGGTTGGCGAGCTCGACCCCTCCTCACCGGTGCTTCGAGACGAGGTCTTCGGCCCGCTGCTGGCTCTCGAGTCGGTGGCGTCGATCGATGCCGCATGCGGCGCTGTCGAAACCTTGCCGTTCGGGCTCACCGCCGGCCTCTTCTCCCGCGATCCGGCAACGATCGCAGAGGTCGCCCGGCGGTTGCCTGTCGGCAACCTATACATCAACCGTCACACGACCGGGGCAATGGTCGGTCGCCAGCCGTTCGGCGGCAACCGGCTTTCGGGAAACGGATCGAAGGCCGGCGGACCCGACTATCTGCTCAACTTCGTAGAGCCACGGGTGGTTACCGAGAACACGACTCGCCACGGGCTCGTGGTGGAATAAACGGTCCGCGAAAACCCTTTCGGGCGGCGAGTTCGAAGCGGCGCTGGCCAGGAAGCAGTCGGCGAAGCGTGCTCTGCACGTGAGCCGGCGATGACGCCGCCAGCGGCGCTTCGAGCCGCCGCTAGGACAGCTCGGACCCGCAGCTGTCACAGCCCCGCGTGACGCGTGCTTGAGCTCCGCAGACGAGGCAATCGGCGCTGCCGGTTTCCGCGGCGTCGGCCCAGACACGAAGCAGTTTCTGCTCCAGCGAGCCCCCGCGGTACGCAGCCTCCGCCAGCGGCTCGAACAGGCGCCCACTACCGGCGCCGGTGAGCCGCGAGGGACGGGCCTCCGAATCTCGTGTTGCGACCGCTCCCATCTCAGACGCTCCGAAACACTCCGACAACGCGTCCCAGCAGCTGGGCGTCGCGGGTGCGGATCGGCTCGTAGGCCTGGTTGGCGGGCTCGAGGCGAACCACGTCCTTCTCCTTGTAGAAGCTCTTCACGGTCGCCTCGTCGTCGATCATCGCAACCACGATCTCGCCATCGGTTGCGTCCTTGACCGGCCGAACGACGACGAAATCGTTCTCGAGAATTCCGGCGCCGATCATCGAGTCGCCCTTGACGCGCAGGATGTAGTCGCCCATCTCGCCGCCGATCACCTCGGGCACCTCGAGGTACTCCTCGATGTTCTCCTCGGCGAGGATCGGCTCGCCTGCGGCCACTTGGCCGACGAGTGGCAGACCCGGCGGCCGGATCACCTTCTTCGCCTTGTCGACGAGGACCTCGATCGCGCGCGGTTTGGTCGGATCGCGACGCAGCAGTCCGATCTTCTCCAGGTTCGCAAGGTGGGCGTGGACGGTCGACGAAGAGTGCAGGCCGACGGCCTTGCCGATCTCGCGCACCGTGGGCGGGTAGCCGTACTTGGCGGCGTACTTGCCGATGAAGTCGAAGATCTCTTTTTGGCGCTTCGTCAGGTCCACAGCTGGTAGCTCCTTCGCTTAGTTTGCGGCCGGTTCATCGCTCTGACCAGAACACATGTTCGTAATAGTAGGGGCACCTGCGGACGGATGCAAGCGCTTTGGCGACTACCGGCCGCGAACGGCTATGCGTCTACAATCCCCCTCCCTCGAGCGGCTGTGGCGGAATTGGTAGACGCGCAAGGTTGAGGGCCTTGTGGCCCTCACGGGCCGTGGAGGTTCGAGTCCTCTCAGCCGCACTACGTAAGGCCGCGCTCAGCGCACGACCCTGAACCTGTGCCTGTCGGCGCTCGGATCGGGGTTGCCGGCGAGGTCCGTCGCCACGACCCGGAACGTGTGCCTGCCCTTGCCAACCCTGAGCTTCTCCGAACCGTCGGAGTCGCATGGCCTGAAAGCTCGCTTTTTGTCGAGCTTGCACTCGAAGGTCGAGCCGGCCTCGTCGGCGCTGAACTTGAACTTCACCTTGCGCTTGGAAGCCCGTTTGGCAGGGGCCTTTGTGATCGTGGTCTCGGGAGGATCGAGGTCAGTGCCGCCGCCTCCGCCCGGAGGATCCTCCGGCCCCGGTCCTGGACCGGCCGGAGACGCCGAACAGGTCGCACCGGCGCAAGCCCGGAGCTCGACAAGCCGGTCGGCGAGTTGCGCCTCCACGCCGGCGTAATCGGAACGGCCGTGGCGGTTGTCGAGCTCGTAAGGGTCGACGGCGAGGTCGTAGAGCTCGATCGCGCCATCATCCTCGCCGCCGGTGTGCTCGACGTAGACGTAGCTTTCATTTCGCACCGCGGCGTAGGTGCGGTTTTCGAGCAGCAGATCCTGTCGTTGCCACGTCGCATCGGTGAACAGCGACAGCAGCGAGAGACCGTCTGGCGCGACGGGCGCCGCGACGCCGGCGGCGTCGAGGATCGTCGGCGCCAGGTCGGCGTTGACGACGAGCTCGTCCTCGACCGCGCCCGCAGGCACACCGGGACCGCGGATCAGCAGCGGCACCCGGGTTGAGGGCTCGTAGTGCTTGCCCTTGCCCTGGGCGTCGCGGTGCTCTCCGTTGAAGAAGCCGTTGTCGGACGTGAACACGACCAAGGTGTTGTCGAGCTCGCCGCTCGCGCTCAAGGCGGTGACGACCTCCGCCACGCCCTCGTCCACCGAGAGCAGCGACTCGAGGCTGCAGCGGTAGCGGTTTCGCAGCGTCGCGATCTCGGCCGCGTTGAGGAGAGGCGAGGTGCTGATGCTGGGTGGCTTGTCGGTGACGTCGGCCTCGTTGAAGTTCGGTGGCCGTGGAAGCGGCTCGGTGTCGAACGCGGTCGCGTGCCGGGGCGCCGGCTGGGGCCCGGGGTCGCAGTCGGTCGGCGGCAGCGGGCTCGGGTCGGGGCCACCCCCGTGTGGCGCCGTGTAGGAGAGCCAAAGGAAGAACGGGTTCGGCGCCGTGGCCTGGGCGGCGATTACGTCGAGCGCCTTCTCGGTCAGGACATCGCTCTTGTGGTCGGCCGCCGCGCTTCCGTAGCTCACCGTGGTGCCGTTTTCGTTCAACTCGTAGTCGTAGGCATCGGGGTTCGGCTCCAGCGTCGCGTACCACTCCGACCAGCCGTTGGGAACTTGGGCCGGATCAGCTTCCAGCTCGCCGTACTGGTTCATGTACTTGCCGACCAGCGCGGTGTGATAGCCGGCACCCTCCAGCGCGGTCGCGAGGTTGGTGTCGCCGTACTCAGGGTCGAACTTGTAAAAGCCGCCGTTGGGAAACTCGTTCGTGGTCACCTCGTGGTTGTGCGCGTAGAGCCCGGTGAGGAAGGTGGCTCGCGAGGGACAGCAGAGCGGGAGGTTGACGTAGCTGTTGGTGAAGCTCGTCCCCTGATCACCGCCGAGCAAGGCACGCGTCTGGTCCATCGCCTTGATCGACTCGGCCGTCTGATCGTCGGTCATGACGACGACGATGTTCGGTGGCCCGGCCACCTGCGCCGCCGCGTCGGTGTCGGCGCCGACCAGAACGGTGGCGATCGGCACGAGCAGCAAGGCGATCAGAAGCCGTCGGATTCGCAAGTCCTAGTCGCCCACCATGCCGGACAATGATGGCAGCGCATCTTATTTCCGTTCGTGGCAGTAAAGGACATTCGTGACGAGCCGATAGAGCGTTAGGCACGCGATGCGACAACTGACGGACATCCGCGACGGCTTGCGCGCCCTCGAGATCACGGAGGAACGTGAGCTCGCGGGCAAGATCGCCGCGATTCTCTATCTGTTCGGGGCGATCACGGCACTGCTCTTGATCGTGATGCCGGGGGTTGAAGTCTCCAACCCTGCTGCTCTTTATGCGATCAGTGGCTTCGGCTTCGCCTGGGGCGGGATCTGCCTGTTTGCGATCGACTGGCGTCAGGTCCGTCCGTGGGTCTCCCATCTCTCCTCGGGGATGGGCCTGCCGATCACGGCCGTGGCGATGGCGGCCAGCGGCGGTTGGCAGTCGCCGGCGCGCTTCTACCTTCTCTTCATCGTTTTCTATGCGTCGTTCTTCTATCCGCCGCGCGAAGCGATCCCACACCTCATCGGCTGCGTCTTCGTGCTCGCGTTGCCGCTGG
This sequence comes from Solirubrobacterales bacterium, assembly GCA_046716525.1. Classification (GTDB taxonomy): domain Bacteria; phylum Actinomycetota; class Thermoleophilia; order Solirubrobacterales; family 70-9; genus WHSW01. The sequence continues at coordinate 4,021 of JBKJXG010000229.1, read as the reverse complement.
TCTATCAAGCGGATGCGCTCGCCGACGGGCTCCTCGCCGATCTCCTGATCCTCGCCCCCACCTTCGTCGTCCTCGGCGCGCTGATCATCTGCGGGCGCCAGACCCTGCTGACCATGAGCCGCCAGGATCCGCTGACGGGCTTGGTCAACCGGCGCGCTTTCGAGCATCGGCTCGACAGAAGCATCGACGGCCGCGGCACCTCGGCGAGCTTCGGCTTGATGCTCTGCGATCTCAACTCGTTCAAGTCGGTCAACGACCGCCACGGCCACCCCCAGGGCGACCGCGTGCTGCGTGAGACCGCGAGGGTGCTGAAGGCGACCGTCAGAGGGACAGACGAGGTGGCGCGGGTCGGCGGCGACGAGTTCGCGATCGTCATCGACGGCGCCGACGAGCGGATCATGACCGAGATCGCCTACCGCGTACGCGCGGAGCTGAGGGTGGCGGGCGAGGCGCTCGGGCTGGGCGAGGACTACAAGCTCGAGGCGAGCCTGGGATGGGCCATCTTCCCCTCCGAGGCGAGCAATACCGAGAGCCTGGTGGCCATGGCTGACCTGGCCATGCGCCAGCAGAAGCTGGTCAACGACGGATTTTGGCCGCGACGTGGTCGAGTGCCCGCGAACGCGCTTCGCGGCACCTAGAGTCCCGCGACCATCACCGGCATCGAAGCGAACAGCGAGCCACAGCGCGCACGAGTCGTCAGCGCATTCGTGTGGCTGGCGGTGGGAGCATTTGCGGCTTGGGCGCTAGTTCGCTTCTTCGGTCTCGAGCGCGGCTATCCGCTGGTCCCGATGATCGCCTTCACGCCGTACGTCGCGGCGGGCTCGGTTGTGCCGCTTCTGCTCGCGCTCGCCTTGCACCGCTGGGCGGCGGCCGGGGCCGCGGCGGTCGTGGTCTGCGTGTTCGCACTGATGCTCGTGCCGCGCGCGATCGGCGGCGGCGGCGCCGAGGTCGCCGACCCGGTTTCGGTGGGAATCGTCACCGCCAACATGAAGCTGGGCTTGGGCGATGTCGGCGCGCTGGCCGACCTAGTCGAGGAAAAGGACGCCGAGTTTCTCAGCGTTCAAGAGCTGACGCCGGAGCTGGCGCGAACGTTGCGCAGCGAGCTCGGATCGATGCTTCCACATCGCGTCTATGCCGCATTACCGGGCTCGGCCGGCAGCGGTCTCTATTCCGAGCTCGCCCCGAAGGGCGCCTCGAAGGCCCAGCTGCCCGGTGGCTTTCCAATGCCGCGCGCGTTCTTCGAGTTCGATGCGGGCCCGAGAATCGAGATCTTCGATGTCCACACCCTGCCGCCGACCTCGCAGCAGACGGCCACATGGGACGACGACCTGCGAGCTCTGCCACCGGCCAGCGATGAGACGCTGCGCATCCTCGCCGGGGACTTCAACTCGACCCTCGACCATGCCGAGCTTCGCGAGCTGGTGTCACAGGGCTACGCCGACGCCGCCGATGCGCGCGGATCGGGCCTGACCCCGACCTGGCCCGAGGACCGCGACACCCTTCCGGCGCTGTTTGCGATCGACCACGTGCTCGCCGACGAGCGCATCGGCTTCGGTGACGTCTCCATCCACACGATCCCCGACAGCGATCACCGCGCGGTCTTTGCCGAACTGCTGCTGCCGCGCTGAGCGTCAGGCGCTGTCGGCGGCGGCGAGCAGGTCGTCGAGATCGGGGCGCTCGTGAATGAACCCCAGTTGCCCGGCTTCGTCGAGCGGCCAATCTTCTGCGGGTCGATCCCAGTAGAGCTCGAGCCCGTTCTCGTCGGGGTCGCGCAGATACAGAGCCTCGTGGGTGCCGTGGTCGGTGGCGCCGTCGATCGGCCATTTCGCCTCGATCAGGCGCTTGAGAGCGTCGCCGAGGTCGGCACGCGTCGGGTAGCTGATGGCGACGTGAAAGAGCCCGGTGGTTTGCGGCGGCGGCGGTGCGCCCCCGCGCGATTGCCAGGTGTTGAAACCGAGATCGTGGTGATAGCCGCCGGTCGAGAGAAACAGCGCGTCGGGCATCCGGGCGATCACGTCGAAGCCGAGCACACCGACGTAGAAGTCGTGGATACGGTCGATGTCGGCGGTCTTGAGATGGACGTGGCCGATGTCGGTTCCGGCCGCTGCCGGGCGTGGCGCTCGCTCCAGCGGAGTCAGCCTGTCAGTCGCTTCTTTCATCAATTCGATAGTAGCCGCGGCGAGGTCCTCGACCGCTAGCCAGAATCGAGCGCCGTGCGCCAGACAGCGTTGAGCGAAGGCGCATCCAGGCCGGGCGGGATTCCTCGGACCGAGCGCTCGAGCGCGATTGCCACGCCCGCGCCGGCGGGAACCACCGTCAGCAGCGGGTCGCCGCGAATATCGCTGAGCTCGACCGGGCCCAGGTCGGAGGCGACCTGCACGTCGCCGTCGGCCAGTTGGGCTGAGCGCTCGGCGGCGTCGGCGACGGTGACGAACTCGAGCTGGTCGATGCCCGGCCCGAGGCCGCGTCCAGCCGCCCACCACGCAGCGTTGGGGGCAAGCAGCAGCCGCTCTCCGGAGCGCTCGCGCAGCTCGAACGGGCCGGTCCCGCTGTCGGTCACCTCGCCCGGGGCGAGCGCGCCGCCGGCGGCCGCGACGATCGCTCGCGGCGAAACGATCCCGAGCTGCGGAGCCGCCAGGATCTGATCGAAGCGCGGGTCGGCGGCGGGAAGGATAAAGCGGACCAGATGCGGCGTCGGCGCGTCGACGAGCAGCGCTGGAAGCAGCTCCTGACCGGTGGTGGTGGCGAGCCAGCGTTCGACGTTGGCGAGCACCGCGGAGGCGTTAAACGCGCTTGCGTCTTGGAAGCGCACGCCGCGACGCAGGCGCAATCTCCACACCGTCGCATCGGCCGAGGGAACAGCCGAGAGCGCGAGCCCGGCTGCCTTGCGCTCCTCGTCAAACGGGCCCGACAGCTCCGCGATCAGCGGTTCATGGATCTGGCGCGAGACGAGCGCCTCTCCCGGCAACTCGGCGTAAAGCGGATCGAGCCTCTCCAGCCGTGCACCAAGTGCCCAGGAGATGTTGCCGCGCTCACCGGGCTCGGCGACGGCCGAAAACGACGCACCCTCGTCGGTCTCACCGCCGCTGCTACAACCGGCCGCGAATGCGGCGGCGCACAGCAAAGCTCCGGTGAGCCTTCGCGCGGGGATCAGATCTTCAGAAGCACGAGCGTGTTGACGACGAAGAGGATGGCGAAGAAGATCGTCCAGCGATCGAGGTTCTGCTCGACCAGGGAGCCGCCGCCGAATGAGCCGCCGCCACCGCCGATGCCGAACGCGCCCGATAGCCCCGCGTCCTTGCCCGAGTGCAAGAGCACGAGGAAGATCAGGATCACCGAGATCAGCACCTGGACTACGTTGAGAATGCCTTCCATCGGCGCGCAGTGTAGAGAAACCTAGAGCGCGTCGATCTCCTTCAAGGTGGCGATCGCGTCGCGGCGCAGCTCGGCGTCGAGGCGCTTGAAGTCGGTATCGGAGAGCTTGCCCTGGGCGTGGTCGAGCTCGGCATCGCGGATCTGGCGATAGAGCGCCTCCTTTCGCGCCTCGAGGTCGGCGCGGCGCGGGTCCTCTCCCTCGCCGCTCTCACCCGAGACCCCGCTCGCACGCCGAAGCGGGATCGCGACGAAGGCGGCGACGACGACAAGCACGGCGAGGGCGAGCAAGTACTCCACGCGGGCTATGAAAGCTGCTTGTCAGGCGCGCTGCGGACTACTTCGATCAGGCACGCTCGAGCTCGCGGGCGAGCCGCGCCGCGTAGACGTCTGAGACACGCCGGCGCCGGGCCTCGGGAGCCGGCCAAACGGCGATCAGCGCGCCGATGATCGCGATCCCGCCACCGAGCCAGAGCCAGATCACGAACGGATTGACGTTGACGCGGAAATCCACAGGCAGCGGGTTGGCGACGTACAGCGCCGCGAAGTTGTTGACCGCCTGGCCCTGGGCATCGGCGTAGGCGGGCATGCCCTCGATCTGTTCGGGCGTCGGGCCCTCGGGGCCGATGTCCGGCGCGAGCGTCTCGAG
>JBKJXG010000228.1:0-2976 GCA_046716525.1 Solirubrobacterales bacterium | reverse complement strand
GGCCGACGAGCTCGAGCAGCTGCTACTCGAGCGCCTCGAGCAGCCCTGGCAGAGCCCGAAGCTGAGCCGGCGCTAGACGCGCTTGCACCTGCCGCCGGCGTAATCGCCGAACTCGTCGTCGCGCTCGAGCACCAGCGAGCAGACCTTGCGCACGGTGGTTGCGTCGCCGACCGCCTTGACTTTGACGCTTGCGCGACCATCCGCTTCGAGGTCGAACCGCAGCCTCTTGACGAACGCGCGGCCGGTGAAGTCCCAGGTCTTCTTCACTCCGGGACCGCCGTCGAACCGAGCATCCGCCTTGAGTTTGCCGACGCGAGCACTCAAGCGCTTCGCCTTGGCCATGTGTGAGAGTGGTCACAGACGATTTGTGTTTGCCGCCGCGACGGGCATAAACTCGCCATCGAACGATGTAACGGTTCGACATCGCAGAGAGGGAAGACGATGAGCGTTGCCCAGAAGGACGGAATCCGCGCTGCCGACGGAATCAGCTACGACGATCTGTACCAGCGCTGGGAGCAGAGCAACTGGCAGGCCACCGCGATCGACTTCTCCGCTGATCGCGACGGATGGAACTCCCTCACCGAGATGCAGCGGCGTTCGGCGCTGTGGATCTACTCGATGTTCTTCTTCGGCGAGGACTCCGTCACCGACAACCTCTCGCCGTACATCGATGCGGCCCCCAAGGAGGAGCAGAAGTACTTCCTCGCGACGCAGCAGGTCGACGAGGCCCGCCACGCCGTCTTCTTCCATCGCTTCTTCAAGGAGGTGATCGGCGCCGGCGATTCGATCTCCTCCACACTCGCCTTCACCGAGGCACAGCTCAACTGGAGCTATCGCAACGTTTTCGAACGTCTCGACGCGATGGCCGACAGCCTGCGCAAGGACCGCTCGCTACCGAACTTCGCCCGGGGGATCGCGCTCTACCACATGGTCGTCGAGGCCACGATGGCCCAGCCCGGTCAGCACTACATCGAGGACTTCTTCGTCAAGTCCGGTGCGCTGCCCGGATTCAGCGAGGGCATGGTCAACGTCTCGCGCGACGAGCAACGCCACATCGGCTTCGGCGTCAAGGTTCTGTCTGAGTGCTTCGCCGAGTCGGATGAGTGCAAGGACGCGGTCGTCGAGCTCTTGCGCGAGGTGATGCCGTTCACGCTCGGCGTCTTCACCCCGCCCGGCTGGGATCTGGATTACACGCGCTGCTACGGCTTCGAGCTCGAGGACATCTTCGCCTTCGGTCTGCGCTCGGTAAAGACGAAGTGGCGTGCCACAGGCTATCCGATCGAAGAGATGCCCGGAGTCTTGCCGCTCGACCCCGAGCTCGGCCCGGAGGAGATCGCGAAGCGCCAGATCATGCTGATGAAGGCCGGCGTGATGGGCGAGCCCAACGGCACGCCACAGTCATCGCCGGAGATCCAGCAGCTCTACTTCGACATCGTTTGCCGCGTCGCCCAGACCGACGCCGCCAACGGCGAGCCGATGACGCTGCAGTGGAAGTTCTCCGACGCGGATCCCTGGCACCTGCGGATCGACAACGGCTCGACCGCCGCCATGCCGGGTGAGGCGGCCAACCCCGATCTAACCCTGGAGACGAGCTGGAGCGACTGGATCGACGTTTCGATGCGCGGCGCGAACCCCACCAAGGCGATGCTGCGACGGCGACTCCGCCCGCGCGGGTCGCTGCGCCAGCTCGCCCGCATGCCAAAGATCTTCCCGCCGCGCCCGAACAGGCTCGGCTGAGCGACTCAGTTCGGGGCGCTGACCCGACCCGCCTGCGACCGGGTCAGGACTCGGTTGTAGCGCCAGCGGGCGCGGTGGTGCTCGAGGTGTACTCGAACTCCTCCTCGGCACCGAAGAGCTTGTCGAGCACGGCCTTGCGCGGGTCCTCGCTCAGCGCGATCGCGAGCACGGCGCCGGCGATCGCAATCACCAGCAGGCGGCCCCAGCGGCGCTTTTTCTTCTCGCCCTTGATCCGATGGGTCGCCTCACGCAGGTTTTCGGCCGCCGTCTTGAGGTCCTTGTGCAGCTTCTTGTCGTCGATCGCGGTATCGACCACGCTGCCGTTGGCCGAAAGGCGCTCGTAGGCATCGCGAGCCGAATCGAACGCCGTTCTCACGCTGTCACGCAGGTCTTCGTCCTCGATCACTCGCTGCAGGTAGGGGTTGTGGCCGACCGAACCGACCGCGTCGCGCGCTGCCTTTGCCTTTGCCTTCGTGCTCTTCGCCATTTCGAAAACTCTCCTCGTCGTCCGCAGGTTGGTAGCTGAGGTTATACCCGCAAAGCGAACGACTACCCCTCGGCGGCGGGGCCGATCGCAGCTTCGAGCGCTGCCTCGATCCGATCCACGTAGATGAACTCGAGCTCGGCTCGCTCATGCTCGGGGATCTCGAGGATCTCGCCCTCGTTTCGCGACGGCACGATCACACGCTTGATCCCCGCCCTCTGGGCCGCCAGTGACTTCTCCTTGAGCCCGCCGACCGCAAGCACCTGACCCGTGAGCGTGATCTCGCCGGTCATCGCGACCTCGCTGTTGACCGCTTTGCCGCGCACCAGCGACGTCAGCGCCGTCGCCATCGCAACCCCGGCCGAGGGCCCGTCCTTGGGCACAGCCCCGGCGGGGACATGGATGTGGATGTCGTGCTCGGCAAACCAGCCGGGGTCGAGGCCGGGGGCAACGACATCGGTGTGGCCGCGGACCCACGACAGGGCGGCCTGCGCGGACTCCCGCATCACCTCGCCGAGCTGACCGGTGATCGTGAGCCCGCCCGAACCCGGCATCGCGGTCGCTTCGATGAACAGCACCTCGCCCCCGACCGGCGTCCAGGCGAGGCCGGTCGCGACCCCTGGGTCCTTGGTCCGGCGCTTGGGCTCGGAGAAGACGCGGCGGCGTCCGAGCAGCTCGCGCACCCGCTTTGCCGACACGGTCTGCTTGGCGTGCTTGACGCTGCCGTTTCGCTTGGCGCGCGCTTCGGCGATCTC
>JBKJXG010000227.1:0-7487 GCA_046716525.1 Solirubrobacterales bacterium | reverse complement strand
GGTCGGCGGCCGGCCAACCGACCAGCAGCCAGCGCCCGTCGGGCGACCAGGTCGGCCCGGTCAGCGACCCGACGGCTGCGGCCGGGGCGTATCGAGGCGATTGTTCTTCCGTCGGGCGAGAGCGTGGGTCCGATCGCATCACGGTCCCGGCTCGGCCGCAACGGCGGGAGGGAATGCGGTCGCGCGTCGCATCTGCGAGCAGCGGGGGAACCCGAGCCCCAGCTCGCCCCGTAGATTCCGTCACGTGAGGATCTTCAGCGGCATCCAGCCCACCGGGCGAAAGCACCTCGGCAACTACATCGGCGCGATCCGCCAATACGTAGACGGCCAGCAGCGTGCTGAATCGGCGGGCGGAGAGTCGATCTTCTGCATCGTCGACCTGCATGCGGTCTCGGTCGCCTACGAGCCCGCAGAGTTGCGCCGGCGCCTCTACGACACGACGGCGATCCTGATCGCAGCCGGGCTGGATCCCGATCGCTGCATCCTCTTTCGTCAGTCCGACGTTCGCGAGCACACCGAGCTGTGCTGGCTGTTGTCGGCCGTGACCGCCCACGGTGATCTCAACCGCATGCACCAGTTCAAGGAGAAATCGTCCAAGCAACGCGAGCTCGTCTCCGCAGCGCTCTTCTTCTATCCCGTGCTGCAGGCCGCCGACGTGCTCGCCTACAAGGCAACTGAGGTGCCGGTGGGCGAGGACCAGCGCCAGCACGTCGAGCTCATGCGCGAAATCGCGCGGCGCTTCAATGAGCGCTTCGGTAGCGGGCCTCAGGCCCGCGACCGTCCGCTCTTGGTGGAGCCCGCGGATCGAATCCCCGAGATCGGTGGGCGGGTGATGGACTTACAGGAGCCGACGGGGAAGATGTCGACCACCGGTGGCACGGACCAGGGCACCGTATTCGTCCTCGACGACGAGAAGACGGTGCGAAAGAAGCTGATGAGCGCGGTCACGGACTCCGGCTCGGAGGTCGTCAGTTCCCCCGACAAGCCCGGGATCGCGAACCTGATCGAGGTCCTGGCCGTGGTCCGAGGCACCGATCCGGCCGCGATCGAGGCCGAGTTCGAAGGCTCGGGCTACGGCGATTTCAAGAGCGCGGTCGCCGACGGCGTCGTCGAGTTCCTCGCGCCCGTGCGCGAGCGCTACACCGAACTGCGCGCCGACGAGAGCGAGCTGGAACGGATCCTGGCCGCCGGTGCCGAGCACGCGCGCGCGATCGCGGCCCCGACGCTGGCCGAGGTGCGCGGGGCGATGGGCGTGGGCGCGCCCGGCTGAGGCTCGCCCAAGGCCTACTCGCCGTCTTCGTTCTGAACCTGGCCGTAGTTGATCGCCGCAACGATAAGCACGCCGCCGGCGATGTTGCCGAGAGTTGTGACGGCCAGCCAGCCAAAGAAGTCCCCGAATCCGAGCGGCCCCTCGAGCAAGGCGCTGAACGCTTCAACCGTGGTTGCGATGCAGTGGTCGAAGCCGCCGAGCCCGACCAACAGAGTGATCGCATAGACCACCGCGATCTGGCCGATCGCGTGGTCAGCTGCCTCGACCAGCCAGGCGACGAGCGCGAGCAGAAAGCCGGTGACCACCGCGCTCCAGAAGGTCGAGGTGAGGGGGCCGGAGGTGTCGCCCACCCCCTCGGCGACCATCTGAGCCTGAACGGGTTCGGCGAACGCGCCGGTGAGGATCACCAGCATCGCGAACAGGAAGGCTCCGATCAGGTTGGTGGCGTAGACGATCGCCCACAGCCGAGACGAGATCCCGAAGTACTCCGGCCTCCGCATCGACACCATCACGGGGTAGAGGGTGTTCTCGGTGAAGAACTGGGCGCGTCCCATGATCACGGCGATATAGCCGATCGGGTAGAGCAGATAGGCGACGAACTTCTGCGAGTCGCCGCTGCCGAGGGCGACGATCGCCAGCGCGACCGCGATCGGGGCGAGGCCAATCGTAAAACCGGCGAACAGGCCCGAGTAGACGAGACTGGAGGGAGGCCGCTTGAGCTCTTCGACGGTGTCCTCGCAGACGCGGTTGTAGATGTCAATCGCGTGCGGGCGTGGCTCGAGCTCGGAGCCGTCGTCGGGCTTGACCCTCTCTTTCTCGGTGTCCATCGAGTCGCAGCGTATTCGCCCGCCGCTCGGCCTTCTAGTGTTCCGCAGGTGAGAGCAGCCGAGCTCGACCTCGATCTCGACGTCTTCGCCGGGCCCTTCGACCTGCTGATGACCGTGGTGCTGCGCGAGGAAATCGCGCTCGCCGAGGTCGCCCTGGGCGAGATCGTGATCGCCTATCTCGAGCACGTAGAAGAGCAGGGCGAGCTCGATCTCGAAGCGGCGACCGAGTTCCTCGTCCTGATCGCCTCTTTGCTCGAGCTGAAATCGCGCCTGTTGCTGCCCGCTGCGGAGGACGACGAGCTCGAGCTCGCTCCCGAGGAGGCGGCGCAGGAGCTGTTGGCGCGGATGCTCGAATACCGCCGCTACCGCGACGCGGCCGCCTACCTTGCCGAGCTGTTCGAGCACGGTCGGCGCTACGGCTACCGCTCCGCGCCCTTGCCGCCGCAGCTGCGGCGTGTGGCGCTGGAGGCTGCGCGAACCGCTTATGAGCCCGACCTGCTTGCCGCCTCGATCGGCGACCTGCTGCGCGCGCCGCCAAAACCCGATCTCAGCCACATTCGCCCAACCGTTTCTCTGGAGAAGCGCTTGCGCGTGCTGCGCGACCTGCTGCGCGGCGGCCGGATCGATTTCGACGAGAGCTTCGGCGCCGAGGACCGCCTGACGCAAGCCGTGACGCTGTTCGCGCTGTTGGAACTGCACAAGCAGGGCGAGGCGACGTGGGAGCAGGGCGAAGCGTTCGGGGCGATACAGATAACGGGCGCCGCCTCCTCGGCCCCGGCGGGGGTGCGGCAGTGAGCGCCGCGGCGCTCGAACAGGTCGTCGAGGCCTTGCTGTTCCTCTCGCCCGAGCCGGTGACGACTGCCGAGCTGGCCGAGGCATGCGAGGCCGGCGAGGCGGAGATCGACCGGGCGCTCGATCTGCTCGGCAGCGCACTCGCCGGACGCGGTGTGGTCTTGCGCCAAGTCTCCGGCGGGCACACGCTTGCCGCTGATCCGCTGGCTGAGGATGCCGCGCGACGCCTGCTCTCGAAGCCCAAGACCCCGCCGCTGAACCAGGCGCAGCCTGAGGTGCTGGCGATCGTCGCCTACCTGCAGCCCGTTTCGCGGCCCGAGATAACGCGCATCCGCGGGGTCTCCTCCGAATCGGCGGTGCAGACGCTGAGCGAGCGCGGCCTGATCGAGGAGTCGGGACGTTCGCGTTTCGGCGCGGTGATTCACCGGACGACGCCGCTGTTCGAGCGTCTCTTCGGTCTCTCCGGTCTCGACGCGCTGCCGGACCCGGCGCGCTTCGACCCGACCCCCGAGGACGAGTCGGAGCTACGCGAGCGCTTGCTCCGGGCCGGCGAGCAGCGCGTTGCCGAATAAACGCCACCTCCTCGGCTTCGCCTCCGAGGGTGCCGCTCGGCTAGCTTCGGCTAATGCGTCTGGCCAAGTACCTCGCCCACTCCGGCGTCGCCTCGCGTCGTAAGGCTGAGCAGATCATCGCCGCCGGGCGTGTGCGGGTGGGCGGTGAGCTCGTCCGCGACCCGGCACGCGACGTCGAATTCGAGAGCGGGGTGGAGGTCGACGGCAAGCCGGTCGGCCCCGAGTCGCGCGAGGTGTGGATGCTGAACAAGCCGGTTCACGTCGTCTCGACAGCGCGCGAGCCCGGTCGTCGGCGCGCCGTCACCGAGCTGATCGAGTCGGACCGGCGCCTGTACCCCGTAGGCCGTCTCGATGCTGAGTCGACGGGCTTGATCTTGCTCACCAACGACGGCGAGCTCGCCAACCGGTTGATGCATCCGCGCTACGAGGTTTCGCGCACCTACCGGGTGCGATTTCGCCGCCCTCCCAACGACGAGCAGCTCGGGCGGCTTCGCACCGGTGTCGAGCTCGAAGACGGAGCGACGGCGCCGACGCAGGTGCGTCGCGTCTCGCCGCGTGTGGTCGAGATGACGATGCGCGAGGGCCGTAACCGCCAGATCCGGCGCATGGCCGAGGCGATCTCCAATCAGGTGGTCGAGCTCGAGCGCATCGCCTTTGGCCCGCTTCGCCTCGAAGGTCTCGCCGTCGGCCAATCGCGCCGCCTGCGCGCCGCCGAGCTGCGCTTGCTCTGGAAGGATGCGCCGCGATGAACGCGGAGCAGAAGCGGTTATGGGCCGTGCGCGGCGCGGCGCAGGCCGAGCGTAACGACGAGCCCTCGATCCTCGGCGCGACGGAGGCGCTGATGCGCGAGCTGATGGAGCGCAACGGGCTCGGGCCCGACGACTTCGTCTCGGTGATCCTCACCTGTACCGACGACCTCAACGCTCAGTTTCCGGCCGTCGGCGCCCGCGCCGTGGGCCTCGATCGAGTTCCGCTGCTGTGCAATCGCGAGCTCGACGTCCCCGGCGCGATGCAGCGTGTGATCCGCGTGCTCGCTCATTACTACGCCCCCCCGGCGCATCAGCCCTCGCATGTCTATCTCGGCGAGACGCAGAAGCTGCGCGCAGACCTGCACAGCGCGCAGTAACCGTGTCGGTCGAGTTCTCGAGAAAGCTCGCGGCGATCCCCGGTTACGTCGCCGGAGCGCCGACGGGCAGGGCGCCAGAATCGCTCGAGGGCGAGGGCATCGCCCAGCTAGCCTCGAACGAGTCGCCGTTCGGGCCGCACCCGGCAGTCGCCGAGGCGATTGCGCGCGCGGCCGGCGCCGCCAACCGCTACCGCGATCCGAGCGCGACCCTGCTTCGGCGCCGGATCGCCGAGCGCTACGAGACCCAGCCGGGCGATGTCGCCCTGGCCAACGGCTCCTGCGAGATCCTGGTGGCCGCGGCGCTGGCGCTGTGTGAGCCCGGAGCCGAGCTAGTCTACGGCTTGCCCTCGTTCTAGATGTACCCGATGCTGGCACCGCTGTCGGGAGCGCGCGAGATCCGGGTCGAGCTCGGCGAGGGCTGGGTCCACGACCTCGATGCGATCGCCGCCGAGATCACCGCCGCGACCCAGCTCGTCTTGATCTGCAACCCGAACAACCCGACCTCGACCCACCTGCCCGCGGCCCAAGTCGGCGACTTCCTCGAGCGCGTGCCGGACCACGTCACGGTGCTGCTCGACGAGGCCTACGTCGAGTTCCAAATGAACGACGACCCCGACGCCAGCGCCGACCTGCGCCGCGATTTCTCGAACCTCGTCTGCCTGCGCACCTTCTCCAAGGTCTATGGCCTGGCCGGGCTGCGGGTCGGCTACGCGCTCTGCTCGCCGAAGTTCCGCGGCGCGGTCGACGCCGTGCGCCAGCCGTTCAGCGTCAACGCGCTCGCTCAGGCCGCGGCGGCGGAGGCGATTCGCCATCAAGACGACGTCGCCGACCGCGTCGAGCGGAACCTGATCGAGCGGGTCAGCGTCGAGGAAGGCCTGCGCGAGCTCGGGCTCGAGACGCCTGACTCGCAGGCGAACTTCTCCTGGATCTCGCTCGGCGATCGCGACGAGGCGGCAATCGTCGCGGCGCTGGGCGAGCAGGGCATTCTCGTGCGTCCGGGGACGCCGCTCGGGGCGGAGCGTCACATTCGCGTCTCGTACGGCACACCGAATCAGAACCGGCGCTTTCTCGATGCGCTCGGACCGCTTCTATGAGGCCGCGGCGTCAGCTGCCGTCGGCTGAGAAATGCTGATAGTCGCGGATCGCCTGCGGGCCATCGCCGAGCCACTCCCAGCCCGCCTTCTTCGCGAAAGCTTGTTCGACCGCGTCGCCGTTGTGGATCATGCCGGCGGCGTTTCGCGAGCGGTCGGCAAACGGAGCGCCTGCCGCCGGTGATACGTGCGAGCCCGCGACGTAGGGGTTCTCGATCGGGTTGATGTCGATCGCGAAGCCGTAGGCATGGTTCGACCAACGCTCGGTGCCGGCGACGAAGCGGCAGTTGAAGGCCGAGGTGTTGTCGGCGTTCATCGAGCGGTTGTCGTTCGCGTCGTAGCGGTCGATCAGCTCCATGCGGCGGATCGGATAACGAAGCTTGTAGAGGCGCTTCATCACCGCGACGATATCGGTGGCGTGGCGCCGGTGGACGACGAGCTTGCCGCGATGGGCATCTTCGTCGAAGCCCCAGTGGCTGACCTCGAGCAGCCGCAGCTTGTCCAGCGCCACCGGGCAGCCGGGCCGCCACGAGCTGCCCTCGATGCGATCGCGCACCTTGCCCTCGATCGGATCCGAGCTGCCCTGAAACGCCGGCGCGCCCGCCGCCAGGGATACCGCGGCCACTGCTGAGAGCAGACCGGTTGCAAGCATTCCTCGATCCTAAAGCCGCGGTTTGCGGATTCGCGGCGCCCATGCTTCAATTACCGGCTATGAACCGCGTGCTCGCGTCTGCTCCCGAAGCGGCCCTCCCGGGCTCCGAGTGGCGTGCGTGGTTTGCGTACTACTGGCGATTTAGCTAGGCGTCCGGCTGGCCTCGAGGCCACTCACAAGCAGGAAACCCCCCACCGGACGCCGTAAGCCCAAGCTAGCCCTTCCAGCAGATACGCGGTAGAACCGGAGACTTACAAGATGATGATCGTGATGAAAGAGGGGGCGACGGCCGAGCAGATCGCTCACGTCGTCGAGCGGATCGAGGAGGTCGGCTGTTCGGCCCACCTCTCGACCGGAGAGCTGCTGACAGTGATCGGCGCGATCGGCGACCGCGACCGCGTCGCCGCGCTCGGGCTCGAGATGACCGAGGGCGTCGACCACTTGGTGCCGATTCTCAAGCCGTACAAGCTCGCTTCGGCGCAGTTCAAGAAGGGCGAGCGGACCGTCGTCGAGATCGACGGCCGCAAGATCGGCGGTGACCACTTCGGCCTGATCGCCGGCCCATGCACGGTCGAGAGCCGCGAGCAGACACTGGATGTCGCTCGCGTCGTCAGTGACGCCGGCGCGACGATGTTGCGTGGTGGCGCCTACAAACCACGAACGTCGCCGTACAGCTTCCAGGGACTCGGCGTCGAGGGCCTGCGGCTGCTGGCCGAGGCCAAGGAGGAAACCGGGCTTCCGATCGTCACCGAGTTGATGGATGTGCGCGACGTCGACGATGTCGTCGAGGTCGCCGACGTGATCCAGATCGGTGCCCGCAACATGCAGAACTACACGCTGCTGACTGAGGCCGGACGCAGCGGCAAGGCCGTTCTGCTCAAGCGCGGGCTCTCCTCGACGCTCGATGACCTGCTGATGGCCTCGGAGTACGTGCTGAAGGAGAACAACCCCAACGTGATCCTGTGCGAGCGCGGGATCCGGACCTTCGAGACCGCCTACCGCTTCACCCTCGACCTGCTCGCGATCCCGGCCCTGCGCGAGCTCACGCACCTGCCCATCGTCGTCGATCCCAGCCACGCCCCGGGCCGGCGCGACTGGGTTCCTGCGCTGTCGCTGGCCGCGGCGGCGGCAGGCGCTGATGGAATCCTGGTCGAGGG
>JBKJXG010000226.1:0-4880 GCA_046716525.1 Solirubrobacterales bacterium | reverse complement strand
TACCTGCGTGGTCGCGGTGGAGGGCGCGAGGCGCTACCCAAGCTCGCAGACGGTGCATGAGCTCCGCCGGGATCACGACGGAACGCCTGGCCGCGTACGAGGTGCTGCGGCGAACGTTCGAGGACGGTGCCTGGACCGACCGCGCCTTCACCGCGACCGCGGCTCGCCACGAGCTCTCGGGCCGCTCGCTGGCTCAGGCGCACCGGCTCGCATACGGCTCGGTCCAGCGTTGCGGCACCAGCGATCACCTCATCGCCGCGCTCAGCCGCCGGCCGCTGGACCGCATCGACGCCGCTGTCGTCGCTGCGCTGCGACTTGGCCTTTACGAGCTTCTGTACTCCGATGGCCCTTCCGACCACGCCGCCGTCGATCAGGCGGTCGAGCTCGCGAAATGGGGGCTTCGACACGACCGCTCACCCGCGGCGCGGATGAAGGCAGCGTCGGGGTTCGTCAACGCCCTGCTGCGACGCGCCGTGCGCGAGCGCGAGCAGCTGCTGAAAGCGCTGGACGACTCGACTCCGAAAGGCGCGGCGATCACCCATTCGTATCCGCTGTGGATGGTCGAGATGTGGTGGCGTGAGCTCGGTGCGATCGAGGCGCGACTGCTGCTGGCAGCCATGAACGAGCCGACCGAGACCGCGCTTCGGGTAAACCGCCTGCGCGCCGATCCCGACCACGTCGCGACCCAGCTGCGCGAGGCCGGCGTCGAGGTCAGCGGCCCCGGCCCCGGCGACCTGCTGCATCCGAGCGCTGCGATCGTCGTCGACCGTGCCGGCGAGGCCGTCATCGCTCGGTTCGCGACGGGAGAGGCGCTGGCCCAGTCGCGCGGGTCCCAGGCCGTGGTCGAGCTTCTCGATGCAAAACCGGGGGAGCGAGTGCTCGACCTCTGCAGCGGGCCGGGGATCAAGACAGCGGCGATCGGCGCTCAGATGAAGGGAGAAGGCGAGCTCGTCTCGGTCGAGCTCGACCGGCGCCGCGCCGATGAGGTCCGAGTGGTCTGCGCCCGCGCCGGCGTCGACAACCTGCGAATCGAAGTGGCAGACGCAGCCGAGGCCGACCTCGGCGCGGGCTACGATCGCGTCCTCGTGGATCCACCCTGCTCAGATCTCGGCACGCTCGGATCGCGGCCCGACGCGCGCTGGCGCAAGTCACCGGAGACGATCGAGCGCCTCGCCACGCTGCAGCGGCGTGTGCTCACCCGGGCAACCCGAGCGCTCGCGCCCGGCGGCACCCTGGTCTATTCGACATGCACGATCTCCGAGAACGAGAACGAGGCGGTGGCGATCGATCTCCTGCGCCGTGCAAGCGGGCTGGTCGCCGACGATCTCGGGGCTGTCCACCAGCGCCTCGCCTCGCGCCGGGATTCGCGCTTTCTGCAGCTGCTGCCCCAGCGAGATCACACCACCGGCTTCTTTTGCGCGCGGTTTCGTCGCGACGGGGCCTAGAGGGGAACGGGGCGATGGCCGAGGCTTCCTCCGAGCGTGCGATCCGCCGCCCGGGCTGTCCCGGTTGCGGCGAGCCGTGGTTGCGCCCGACCCAGCTTCCGGGGCGCTACCGCTGCGTCTACTGCCTCAGCCGCTACGAGCTCGTTTCGGCCTGTCCGGAATGCGGCGAGCATCAGACGATGGTGCGGATGGCCGCCGATGAGGACCTGCTCTGCCAGCATTGCGGTCATTCGATGCTGAAGCCCGTATGACCAAAGCGAGCGTGGAGCTCTACGGCACACCCAGGGTCGCCCCCTCGATCCTCTCCGCCGACTTCGCTCGGCTCGGGGCCCAGGTGGCCGAGGTGATGGCTGCCGGCGCTCGCGTGATTCACGTCGATGTCATGGATGGCCACTTCGTCCCGCCGATCACGATCGGCCCGCTGGTGGCCGCTGCGATCGCCGACCAGGTCCACGATGCGGGGGGAGCGATCGACGTCCACCTGATGATCGAGCGCCCGGGCGATCAGGTCGACGAGTTCGCACGCGCCGGCGCCGACTCGATCAGCATTCATCTCGAGGCCGACCCGCACGCCCATCGCACGCTCGGCGCGATTCGCGAGGCAGGCTGCCTCGCCGGCCTCGCCCTCAACCCCGGGACACCGGCCAGTGCCGTCACCGAGTTGGCGACGATGGCCGACATCGTTCTCTGCATGACCGTCGATCCCGGCTGGGGCGGGCAGTCGTTCATCGAGGCCTCGCCTGACAAGGTCGAGCGCCTGGCCGCGCTTGCGCCGCAGTCGAGGATCGAGGTCGACGGCGGCATCGACGCGGGCGTCGCCGGTTCGGTCGCGGCCGCCGGCGCTCGATTGTTCGTCGCGGGCTCGGCGATCTTCGGCGCCGCCGAGCCGGCTCAGGCCTACAGCGAGATTGCAGCGGCCGCGGGCGCTGCCTGACCCTGGCGGAGCCTCAGCGCCGTCGAGGTGACGGTGCCGCCAACGCGCCGGCGAGCTCCTGCCACCAGGCGCTGTCGGCCGGCGCCAAACCGGCTCGTGAGGCACGGCGCGCGCACCAGTCGGCGAGCTGGCGCCGCCCGCCGACCGCGACGAGCGCGTCGCCGGTGACGGCGTAGCGTCCGTCGGCGAGGCCGACGAGCGCGCCGGCGTGGTCGCCGCGAGTGCGCAGCCGTGAGGCGACGGGGATGCGGTCGATCGCCGTCGGCTCGCCGGGATCGCCGTCGGCCGGAAGCCAGGGGCGAACCGTGAACACCTGCGGCGCCCCGCGCGGTGGCAGATGAGACGTCGGCGCCTCGCCGACGGGACCGTTGCGCCAGCGGTCGGTGAGCCGCTCGAGCCGCGGCAACTGCTCGAGGCGAACGACGATATGAAGCTCGTCGCCGCCCTCGAGTGCGGTCGAGCCACGGGGCGGAATCGCGGTGTCGCCGCGGACGATCAGGTTGACCAGTGCCTCGCGCGGCAGGCCGAGATCCTTGATCGTGTGGCCGGCGGCTGCGTCGCCGTCGTTGATCCTCCAGATCAGCGACTCGCCGCCCAGCGGTCGGATGATCCCGGTCTCGATCAGCGGCTGGGGCAACGCCGAACTGGTCGAGGTGACGCCGAGGCGGCGGGCAAGGGGCTCGAACGTGGCCCCCTGGATCAGGGTCGAGGTGACGACCACGAAGAAGATCGCATTGAAGATCTCACTGCTGCCCTCGACGCCCGCGATCACGGGGAAGGTCGCGAGCCAGATCGGGATCGCGCCGCGCAGCCCGGCCCAGCTCAACATCACCTTCTCCCGCACGTCGAAGGGGGAGAAGGCACTGGCGATCGCGGTCGCAACCGGGCGCGCGACGAAGATCAGTGCCGCGGACAGAAGCAACCCCTCGGCAGCGACGTCGCCGAGGCCGCTGGGAAAGACGAGCAGCCCCAGCAGGGCAAAGAGCGAGATCTGGGAGACCCAGGAGAGGCCCTGGTGGAAGGCGATCGTCGTCTGCTTGGCGGGTACGGGCCCGGTCCCGAGGATGAGCGCGGCGATGTAGACCGCGAGAAAGCCCGAGCCGTGACCGACCTCGGTTAGGCCGTAGGCGAGCGCGGCGGTGGCGATCGACGCGACCGGGTACAACCCCGGGCTCGGGAGATGGAGGTTGCGAAACGACCACCGCGCGCCGTAGCCGACGGCTAGGCCGATGACGAGGCCGATCGCGAGCTTTACCGCAAGCGTCCCGGCCATGTCGACCAAGCCGTAGTCGGGCATCTCGATCCAGTCGATGAAGCCGACGACCAAGAGCAGGGCCACCGGATCGTTCATTCCCGATTCGCCCTCCAGCGTGCGGGCCAGCTTGCGGCGAAGGCGCGAGCCTCGCAGCACGGCGAAGATCGCCGCCGAGTCCGTGGCGGCCACCGCCGAGCCGATGATCAACCCCTCGAGCGTGCCGACATCGAAGATCCATATCGCCGCCAGGCCGCTGATCACCGCGGTCACAACGGTGCCGACGGTGGCGAGCGAGACGGCGGTGCCGAGGACCGGGCGGATCTCGCCCCAGCCGGCGGCGAGCCCGCCCTCGAAGAGGATCAAGATGAGGCCGATCGTGCCCAGGGTGCGGGTCAGCTCGGCATCGGAGAAATCAACTCCGCCGAGGCCTTCGGAGCCGGCGAGCATGCCGAGGCCGAGGAAGAGCAGCAGGCCGGGAACGCGAACGCGGTCGGCCACCTTGGCGGCGGCGAGCCCGAGCGCCAGCAGCAGGCCGGCGACGAGAATCAGTTCCGAGTCTCCCATTCCGGCGCGGCCGGCTAGTTCGCTTCCTCGGCAAGTGCGAGGCGCGCCTCGAGCTCTTCGTAGCCGCGAACTGGGACATCGACGTCGACTGGGTGAGGGTCGCGGTAGAGACGAAGCAGGAGCACAAAGAGCACGGCCGATGCTGCCGCGAAGCCGATCTCGATCCGGCGGACCGTATCGAGCACGTCGATCAGGCTCCAGCCCAAGAAGACGACCGCGCAGCCGATCCAGCAGTAAGCGGCACGCCGCGCCTGGCCCTGGGCGAGCATTGCCGCGTTCAGCGTCGTCGATGCGAGATACAGACCCATCGCCGCGGTCACGATCAGCAGCCCGGTGCGGTCGTAGCTGAACTCCTCGCCGAAAGCGACTTGCATCAGCGTCGGGCCGGCGACAGCGACGACGATCGCGACGACCGCTGTGAACACGACGATCGCCCGCAGCGTCACCTCGATCGAGACGCCGAACGCCTCGTCCGCCTCGCCGCCGCGTGAGCGCAATCGCGTCAGGTGCGGAAGCAGGCTGATCGCAATGCCCTGAAAGACGACCAACGGCGCCCGAGCGAGCATCAGCACGTTGAAGATGTACCCGGCGGCCTCAGGTCCCTCGAAGCCCCGAAGCAGCAGCGGCCCTGCGTTGAGGAAGATCTGTTCGCTGAGCATGATCAGAAACACGGCGGCGGCGA
>JBKJXG010000225.1:0-3327 GCA_046716525.1 Solirubrobacterales bacterium | reverse complement strand
CAACTCGCCGCTCGTCTGGGACGGGACGATGCTGGGTGCGGCGCGGGCCTACGCGGAGGCGAACCAGGCGACGCTCCTGACGCCGTTCATCCTGGCCGGGGCGATGGCGCCGGTGACCGCCGCCGCGGTCTGTGCCCAGACGCTCGCCGAGGCGCTCGGCGGCATGACGTTCGTTCAACTCGTCCGGCCAGGCGCGCCGGTTGTCCTCGGCAGCTTCGCGAGCTCGATGTCGATGCAGTCGGGCGCGCCGACGTTCGGCACGCCTGAGCCCGCCCTCGTGCTGTACGCGATGGCCGCGCTCTCGCGCCGGCTCGGGGTCCCGTTCCGCTCCGGCGGCAACCTCTGCGCTTCGAAGATCGCCGACGCCCAGGCGGCCTACGAATCCGCTGCCACATTCGGGCCAACCATCCTCGCCGGGGTCAACTTCGTCCTCCATGCGGCGGGCTGGCTCGAGGGCGGCCTCGCCATCGGCTACGAGAAGTTCATTCTCGACGCCGACCAGTGCGGGATGGCCGCGGTCTTCGTCAAGGGCATCGACATGTCGGAGAACGGCCAGGCAGTCGAGGCGATCCTCGACAACGGGCCAGGCCAGCATTTCCTCGGCACGGCCCATACCCTCGCCAATTTCGAAACGGCGTTCTACCGTGCGGAGACCGCCGACAACAACAGCTTCGAACAGTGGCAGGAGGATGGCGGGCTCGACGCTGCGCAGCGGGCAAACGGCATCTGGAAGCGGATGCTCCGCGAGTACGAGGCACCGCCCCTGGACGAGGGCATCGACGAGGCGCTTCAGGACTTCATCGCCCGACGCAAGGCCGCCCAGCCGGACTCCGAGGTCTAGGCTGGCGTGCTCTTCCGCCGTCGATCTTCGATTGCGCCACCCGCCCGGGAGGCCCTGGCACGTCTCCTACGCGCGCCAACGTTCGAACTCGTCCCGCTGAAGAATGCGCTCGATCAGGCGGCGTTCCTGCCGGCCGGGGCGACCGTGTCGGTGACGGCCTCGCCGGCGAAGGGCATTGAGGCCACCGTCGGTCTGTGTGAGCGGCTGCAGGCGGGCGGTTTCCGGGCGGTGCCGCACGTGTCGGCGCGGATGGTCCGCGACAGAACGCACCTCCGCGACCTGATCGCGTGGCTCGAGGGCGCCGGGGTCGATCGGGCGTTCGTCGTGGGGGGCGACGCGAAGGAGCCGGGCGCGTTCGCCGACGGGCTCGCGCTGCTGCGGGAGATGGCTGAGATCGGCCATCCGCTCGAAGAGATCGGGATTCCCTGCTACCCCCAGGGCCACCCATTCATCGCCGATGGGCCGCTTCTCGAGGCGCTTCGGGCCAAGGCGGCGTTCGCGAGCTACATGACGACCCAGCTCTGCTTCGACCCGGGAGCGATCGCGACCTGGATCGCCGCGCGGCGCGGGGAGGGGATCACGCTGCCGATCCACGTCGGAGTACCCGGCGTCGCCGAGCCCCACAAGCTGCTCGCGATCAGCGCCCGCATCGGCGTGGCCGACACCCACCGCTTCCTGACGAAAAACCTGCGGTTCGTGGCGAAGCTCGTTAGGTCCGGCGGCTTCTACCGGCCCGACGCTCTCCTCGAGGGCCTCGCCCCGCACCTGGCCGACCCCACGGCCGGCATCGTCGACCTCCACGTGTACACGTTCAACGCGGTCGACACGTTCGAGGCCTGGCGTCGGGCCTACCTGGCGAAGCTGGGAGCCGCGGTCGCCGCGGCCTGAACAGATGGAACCGCACGTCGCCATTGCGAGCCTGACGATTGATGCTGCGCCGGATGGGACGTTTTCCATCGGCCGCGACACCTTTCCGCAGTTCGCCCACATGCACGCCCTGGGCATACACGTCCAGTCGGACCAGGTCCGAATTGCCCACCCTGGAACGGCATACGTCGAGACTGCCCTAGCCGCCCTCAGAGAGGCGTGCGTGGAGCTGGCCGTCCCCGAGGCGTACGTCGCGTTCGTGGACTCGGTCGTCCCGCCGCCGGCGATTGGACTCCGATACGGCTTCAAGGGCGCCTATACGACCGACATCCCGAACGTGATCTGGATCTTCGCCAACTGGACCGGGATCGACGAACTGCGCGGGATCGTTCGGCACGAGGCAGCCCATCTTGCCTTCGCCCGCACGCACACGCCGGAAGAGTCGGCGGGCCACTCCGGTCCCTCGGAGGACTTCGCCAACGCGTTCGAATGAGGCGCCACCTCCTAGCGGCCGAGGCGCGAGGACGGCCGAGGCGCGAGTAGGCAGTGGCGCCAGCGCGCACCGGCATTTTCCGGGAGGCCGTCGAAGCCATCCGCTGAACCTCACAATGCGACGACGAGCGGCGTGTCGCTCGGTGCCGGGGATCACCAGGGCCGCGCCGTTCGGGAGGGGATGAAATGGCTTCACGTCGTCGGCTAGGGCCGATCGTCGCCGCGCTCGCCGCGCTCGTGTTGATGACGGGCCCGGTGTCTGCCGCGCCGTGGCAGTTCGTGTTCAGGGAAATGGGCACCAGCGCGTTCGCCGAGGCAGACGCCACATGTACGGACAACGGCGATGGCACCGCGACATGCGGAGGGACGGTGCTCGACGTCTTCGAGGGCAGGTCGAAGGAACGCGGCACCGCAACCGTTCATTCGGAGCGCGCCTGCTACAGCCGGTTCTCGGGGACGTTCGACACGGAGACCGGATTGCCGATCGACCTCTCCGGCGTCGTCGGCTGCGCGTTCGATTCGGGGACGATCTCAGTCAAGAACCTTCGATCGATCACGCTGGCAGCAACCACGATCGAGCTGATCGCGGTCGACTGCGACCTTGACTCATGTACCGAAGACCCCGCCGGGGACATCGTCGTCAAGGGCACGTTCAGGGGCGTGGGCCCGATCAGCAGAGACCGAAGCAAGTTCCGGCTCGATGACGGGACCTGCATCCTGGCGGACTCCGGCCAGGGGCGCTTCCGAGACGCGTCGTTCACTGGCAGCGTGGACGGCACTTCCTTCACGTCAGCGATAGGCGCGATGGGCGCGGGGACGTTCAGGCTACGGATCAGCTGCGCGCTCATCTAGCCGCGAGGCGGCGCAAACGCTAACAAGGTTGTAACACTGCGAGGGTCGCGCGCGCGTCGCCGATACCCAGACTCTTGGCACGTGAGCCATTCCCTGCGGCGGGCTGAGACCGACGAGCCGTGAACCTCGTCGACAACCGCGTTGACTCGCTGAACGAGATACGCGACCGCTACGAACGGCTGCGGGCGGAGGTACAGGTTAGGCGGCGCACGAACCCGACCCGCTGGGGAACCGCCTCATCATGGAGGCGTCCCGGGTCACGCCCGACTCGTCAC
>JBKJXG010000224.1:0-2694 GCA_046716525.1 Solirubrobacterales bacterium | reverse complement strand
CTCCAGGACTGGACCGAGGACCCAGGACCGAGGACCCAGGACCCAGGACCGAGGACCCAGGACCCAGGACCCAGGACCTGCTAGTGCACCGTCCTCGTCTTGTTGGTGAGGTAATCCTGGAGCACGTACTGCCCGAGCGTGTACGGCGTCGTGAAGTAGGCCTTGCCTTTGCAGATCTCGGCGACGCGGCGCACGGAGCTGACGAGGTCGTAGTCGCGCGCCAGCATGAAGGTGTTGATCATGATGCCGCTCTTGCGGCACGCGGCCACCTCGGCACAGGTTTCGGAGACGATGAACGGATCGAGGCCGAAGGCGTTCTTGTAGATGCGGCCGTCGGGCTGGGTGAGCGCCGACGGCTTGCCGTCGGTAATCATGATGATCTGCCGCATGTCCTTTCGCTGGCGATCGAGGATCCGGCGCGAGAGCCGAAGGCCTTCGCGGGTATTGGTGTAGTACGGCCCGACCCGGACGCGGCCGAGATCGCTCAGCGGGATCTCCTCAGCGGAATCGTGGAACAGCACCACCTTCAGCGCGTCGCCGGGAAACTGCGTCTTGATCAACTGGGCCAGCGCGAGCGCCACGCGCTTGGCGGGCGTGAACCGGTCTTCACCGTACAGGATCATGCTGTGGCTGCAGTCGAGCATCAGCACGGTTGCGCACGAGCTCTGGTACTCACCCTGCGCGACCATCAGGTCTGAATAGTCGATGTCGATGCCGTGCTGGTGTGGCTCGAGCCGTGTCTCGAGACCCGCCGCCTCGTTTTCCGCCGACGCGCGCTGCACAGCGTTGAGGATCGTCGCCGTGGCGTCGATGTTCATGGTGTCGCCGAACTCGTACGGCTTCGGTGCGCCGCTGGTCTCGACGCCGGTCGAGAGGTCCCGCGTATCGTGACGCCCGGCGCTGCTGTGGCCGGACGAGCCGAGCAGGTCGCGCAGCGCGCGGTAGCCGAGGAAATCGAGCGCCTTGTCGGTGACCTCGAACTTCACCTCGCCGGGCACGCCCTCGCCGCCGCCGCCCTGCGCGCGCCGCGCCTTTTCGGCGTCGAGGTCGGGCGGGGTCGTGATGTAGCCCGACTCTTTCATCCGGTCGATGATGTTCTTGATCAGCTCCTCGAGCTGATCGCGCGTCTGCTGCTCGTTGCCATCGGCCTGGTCGCCGAACATTTTCTCGAGCAGGTCGTCGGGCAGCACGCCGCCGTTGAACAACGCCTCGAGAATGGCGTCGTGCAGCGCCTGCATGCTGCGGTCGCTGTCGTCGCCGGTATCGCGCGGGTTCCCGAAGCCGCTCGAGAGCAGCAGGTCGGACAGCTTCGACATGAGGTCGTCCATGTCGAGCTCGTCCATCAGATTGGGAACGTATTTCGTGTATTTGTATTTCATCGATCATGAGCGACGACTAAAGTTGTCGCCTAGTTGTAATACCGCTTCTTCTTCCGCCCGCCGTTCTCACTGTCGTCCTCATAGTCAGGTGTCAGCACCGGCGTGCGCGATTGGGGCGGCTGCGGACGACGGCTGGGTTCGGCGCCGTGGTAGCCGCGCTCGTCGTTGCGGCTGATCTTCTTCTGCGAACAGAGCCCCTCGAGCACGAAGTCGATGCCGGCGGCCAGCACCGGCACGGGCGCGTCGGGCGCAAGGCCGGCGCGGTGGGCGAGCTCGACGAGTCCCTGCACGCGCCGGGCCTGTTCGACCAGCGACTGGGCCGGCGTCGTGTCTGATAGCGTCAGCGATCCGCCGAGGTCGAACCACTCGATCACCGGCTTCAGATCTGAGTCGTGATAGTAGCTGTCGAATACGGTCGACACCGCCGCTCGTACGAGGTCGCGCGCCACCTGGTCGGCGCCCTTCAGCTCGCCTTCGTATTCGAGCTCGAACTTGCCGGTCATCGACGGCAGCGCCGCATAGATGTCGGTCACGCGGCTGACGATCGGCGACTCGCCGTTGAAGAGCGCCCGGCGCTCGGCGTTGGACACGGCGGTCTCGAGCACGCTGATCGGCATGCGCTGGCTGACGCCGGAGCGCTTGTCGACCTTGCGCTCGCTGCGCGCCTGGAAGGCGACCTCTTCGACCACCTCGCGGACGAAGCGCGGCACCTCGATCGCCGGGCCGCGCGCCACCCACGCCTCCTGCGACGTGATCTCGATCGCGTCGGCGCGGTTGCTCATGTAGTGGGTGCGGATCTCGGCGCCGATGCGATCCTTGAGCGGCGTGATGATCTTGCCGCGCGCCGTGTAGTCTTCCGGGTTCGCCGTGAAGACGATCATCACGTCGAGCGGCAGGCGCACGGGATAGCCCTTAATCTGGACGTCGCCTTCCTGCAGGATGTTGAACAGGCCGACCTGGATTTTCCCCGCGAGGTCGGGCAGCTCGTTGATGGCGAAGATGCCGCGATTGGAGCGGGGCAGCAGGCCGAAATGCATCGACAGCTCGTGGCCCAGCTGCAGGCCGCTCTTCGCCGCCTTGATCGGATCGATGTCGCCGATCATGTCGGCGATCGTCACATCCGGCGTCGCCAGCTTCTCGACGTAGCGGGCCTCGCGCGGCCGCCACGCCACCGGCATCTGATCGCCTTCGGCCTTGACGCGCGCCTGCCCGAACGCCGACAGCGGCGCCAGCGGGTCGTCGTTGATCTCGCTGTCGGGAATGACCGGAATCCACTCGTCGAGCAGCGTCGTCAGCGCGCGGAGAATGCGCGTCT
>JBKJXG010000223.1:0-4451 GCA_046716525.1 Solirubrobacterales bacterium | reverse complement strand
GCTCAAAGCAGAGACGGCACCACCAGTGCCGTCACGAGGCCGGTCGACGAACGCGCGCTGCCCCAGCTCGGGCTCCGCGGCATCCTCGGCGTCTGGGCAGCCGCCGCCCTGCCGATGGCACTACTCGCCTGGGTGGTCGCACCGTTGCTCGCCGATCAGTTGAGCGGCCCAGCTGGTCTGTCGCGCGCGCTGATCATCGCGCTCACGGCCGGGCTCGTCTGGCAGTGCGCGCTTGTGCTGATTCTGGTCGCGCGCGAGCAGGGAACGCTGCGCTGGTCGGTACTGCGGGACGCGCTCTGGCTGCGCGCTCCACGTTCTCCGCGCACCGGGCGGCGCGGAGGCCGGCTCTGGCTCATCGTCGTGCCCCTGATCGTTGCCGTCGGCGTCGCGCAGCTCGTGCCCTCCTTGCCCGCTGCCGCGGCGCGCGACATGGGGAGTTTCCTCGACTCCGGCGCCGGACACACGCTCCTCGCAGGAGGGTGGGGCTGGTTCGCCATCATCACCGCACTGCTCGTCTTCAACACCGTGCTCGGAGAGGAACTGCTGTTCCGCGGGTTCCTGCTTCCCCGCATGAATGGCGTGTTTGGACGGCGGGATTGGCTCGCAAACGGCGTGCTCTTCGCCGCCTACCACCTGCACGTGCCGTGGGGCATCCCAAGCGCACTGCTCGACACGTTCATCGTCTCCTATCCCTCGAAGCGCTACGGCAGCGCCCTCATCGGCATCGCCGTGCACAGCGCGCAGAGCGTCTTGTTCCTCGGGCTCACGCTCTCTCTGGTGCTGAAGGGTTGAGGCACGCGCCAGGCGCCACCCCGCAGGCTTTGGGGGGTCCGCACCTCGAACGGGCCGTCGAATCGCCGGCCCGTCCTGGGCATCAAGCGTCCCCGGCTCTCGACTCCGAACGCCCACCCGCTTCGCAATCAGGAGGTCGCCGGTTCGATCCCGGCTAGCTCCATCGAAGAAAGGCCTCTCAACCTGGCGTTGTTTCGTTTGTGCGCGGGGCGAGGCAACGAAGGATGGTGCTGGTGCCAACGGGGCCGCCGGCTCGACTCAAGTCACATCGCCGAGGAACTCCTCGAACACTTCGAGGTAGCGGTCGACGTCCTCGCCGCGGTGGGCGACTGTGACCGTGGGCCCCAACCACCACCCCGACTCCCAAACGCCGCGGTTGGCCATGAACACGCGGATCAGCGCCCGCAGGTCGGGGTCGTCGGCAACGCGCGAGGCGGCGCCGTCGGTGGGCGGCTCGGGCACGAAGAAGTAGGAGGCGTGTGCGCCGTACTGCGCGACGCTCCACCGCAATCCGACGCTCCCGATCGCCGTCCTCAGCCCGACCGCCATCCGCTTGCCGAGCGAGGCGGTGCGTTCGAACGCCTCCTCGGTGAGGACTTCGAGGAGGGCGGCGCGCCCAGCCGCCATCGAGAGGGCGTTCGCGAACAGGGTGCCTCCCGTCGAGACCTCGTCCACGACGACTCCGGACACGACCCTCGACTCCTCCGGCGGTGCGATCAGCGAGGCGATCTCGTCGCGCATTCCGTAGGTCGCCAGGGGGATGCCCGCCGCGATGGCCTTGCCGAGCGTGAGAAAATCCGGCTCGAGCGCCCAGTCCCGGGCGAGGCCGGCGTAGGCGCACACGAGCGTGTGGGTCTCGTCGATCGCGAGAAGGGTGCCCGCATCACGGGTAGCCCGACGGAGCGCCGCGTGGTATTCGGGCTGGGGCAGTAAGAATCCCGCGTTGGTCATCGCGGGCTCGGCCATTACGAGGGCCACGTCGCCCGGCTCGAGCGCGGCCTCGAGCGCGGCGACGTCGTTGAACTGGACGATGCGCGCCTGGGCGGCGATTCCAGAGGGTAGACCGCGTTGCTCGGGAACCAGCTGCCCGTCCTCCTCGACCACCAGCGTCGCATCTCCTTCGCCGTGGTACTTGCCATCGAACATCAACACGATCTCGCGTCCCGTCAGCTCACGCGCGAGACGGATCACCTCCGTATTCGCCTGCGTGGCCGACAGCGTGAACTGCCACTTCGGCATCCCGTAGCGGAGGGCCAAATGCTCGGCAACCGTGATCGCGTCCTCGCCGGGCAGCAGGAACTGATTGCCGAGCTTCACTCGATCGGCCACCGCGTCGATGACTGGCCGCGGCGCATGACCGCAGAAGGCGCTCATGTCCGCCACGTACATATCGAGGTAGGTGTGGTCGTCGACGTCGGTGAAGCTGGAGCCTGCGCCATGAGAGACCCAGACCGGCGGGTGCTCGTAGAGGTCGTCCATCCACGCCATGGGCACGCCTCGCGGCATCGAGTGGCGCGCCCGCTCCTGAAGCGCCATCGACCGGGGCCGTTCGGCGACGAAGCGCGCATTCTCCAGTTCTTCGAACTCGCGCACCCGCGCTGGATTGATGCCGGTCAGGTCGGCCATGTCTACTCCACGGATTGTGGTCTGCTCATAGCAAACCCTATTGGTCGCCTGCGGCAGACGCGGGAGCGACTTCCTCGCCTCAGCCGAAGGTGCCTCCCGCCTCGCGGCCAAAGCGCGGACTGGTTTTTTGGGGGTTCGGTAGACGCTCAGGGCGTGTCTGAGCAATCATCGCGTGACGATGAAACGCGTAGCGATCATCGACATGGGCTCGAACTCGTTCCGGCTCGTGGTCTTTCAGTACGAGCCGGGGAGCTGGTGGGGTCTCGCCGACGAGATCCGTGAGGCCACGCGCGTAAGCGCGGGGATGGGCGAAACCGGCGTACTCCAGCCGGAGCCGATCGACCGCGCCCTTCACACCGCCGCGGTCTTCTCGTCGTTCCTTCACGCCTCAGGCATCGAGGACATCGACGCCGTAGCCACCAGCGCGATCCGCGACGCCCCGAACCGCGATCAGGTGCTGGCCGCGATCCGCGAGAACGCGGGCCTCGAGGTGCGCGTGATCGATGGAACGGAGGAGGCCCGCTACGGCTATCTCGCGATCGCAAACTCCCTCACGCTCAGCGACGGCTTCGGCATCGACGTGGGCGGCGGCAGCGTGCAGCTGATGCGGCTCGCAAACCGGCGGCTGGAGGAGGCGGAGTCTGTGCCGCTGGGGGCGGTGCGCGTCAGCGAGGCCTTCCTCGACGGCGAGGAGACCACCGCCAAGCAGATCAAGGAGCTGCGTAAGCACGTCGCGCACGTCCTGTCCGAGGTCGAGTGGTGGGCGGGGAGAGAGGACCTCCGACTGGCCGGCATCGGTGGCACGATCCGCAACCTCGCGTCAGCCGCTCAGAAGCGGCTCGACATACCGGATGTGGACATCCAGGGCTTCTTCCTCACGCGGGAAGCGCTCGAGGAGCTGATCGAGCTTCTGGCCTCGACGCCGGTCGCGAAGCGGGGCTCGGTCCGGGGCATCAAACCGGACCGCGGCGACGTGATCTTGGGGGGTGCGCTTGTCCTGGACGCCGCGATGGAGCAAGGCGGCTTCGACGCCGTGGAGGTCACCGAAGCCGGCCTGCGCGAAGGAGTTTTCTTCGAGCGTCTGCTGGATCGTGACCCACCCCTGCTGATGGACGTGCGGCGCGACTCGGTCATGAACCTGGCCCGCCGTTACCGCACCGACGATGAGCACGTAGACCACGTTGCGCTGCTCTGCCTGCAGCTGTTCGACGCCCTAGCGGACGCCGGCCTCCACGAGCTCGGCAGTTGGGAGCGGGAGCTGCTTTGGGCCGCCTGCATGCTCCACGACATCGGAGTGACGATCGACTACGACGACCACCACCACCATTCTCACTACCTGATCGTGAATGTCGGGCTCCCCGGTTTTGACCCGCGGGAGCTCAAGCTGATTGCGCTGATCGCCCGCTGGCACCGCAAGGGCGACCCGGACCCCTCCGAGCTCGGCGACCTCGAGCACAAGGGAGACGGCCAGCGCCTGCTGCTCCTGTGCGGCGCCATCCGCCTGGCGGAACAGCTCGAGCGCAGCCGCGATGGCTGCGTCGCCGCTGTGGAGCTCGTTGACCACGGGGCAGAGGTGAGCCTGCATGTGGTGAGCCGCGCCGGACCGCGATCGGATCCGAGCGTTGCGATCTGGTCGGCGCAACGCAACTCGGCCATCCTGGCTGACGCGATCGGCAAGCCGGTCGAGATCGTCGGTGCCTGACGCGCTGCTGCTGATCGGCCCGCGCTCACGGGATCTCGGCCTCCCGCACCTCGACCGCTTCGGTGCGCGCCGCGACGAACGTCGGCAACAGCTCGATCGCCTCACGAACGCTTGAGGCCCCCACCTGCCAGAGCACGCATGGCCGCCGGCGAGACAGGTCGACGAAGCCGGCCGGTGGCGCAGCGGGCTTTCGAACCCGCTCCACGCGGCGAATGCCGCCGCACAGTCGTCGGCGTCGTGAGTGTGATGGAGACGAACAGCACATTACGGCGGGGGGGGGGGGGGGGGGGGGCGGGGGGGGGGGGGCACCCACCAGGGGGGGCCCCCCCCC
>JBKJXG010000222.1:0-4452 GCA_046716525.1 Solirubrobacterales bacterium | reverse complement strand
TGACGACCGCGTCGAACCGGCGACCGACGAGGATGAAGAAAGCTCCGACGAGCAAGTCACCACCGACGTCAGCGGAGTGCTCGAGATGACTCGCCAGCGCTACGGCTTCCTGCGTCTTTCGGGCCTGGAGCCCGAGTCTGGGGACGTCTACGTCTCGGCGGCGCAGGTGCGCCGTTGCGAGCTGCGGTCCGGCGACGAGGTATCGGGCCCCGCGCGTGAGCCCAAGCGCGGGGAGCGCCATCGCGCGCTCGTCCACGTCGATCAGGTCAACGGCCACGAGCCCTCGAGCGTTGAGCGCATCGACTTCGACGGGCTCCCGCCGGTGATACCCGAGCGGCGGATCGACCTCGGTGACGATGTCGGCGTGCTCGTGCGCGCCGTCGACCTGCTGGCGCCTTTGGCATTCGGCCAGCGCGTTCTCGTTCGGGCCGCGTCTCGGTCTGGCCGGACGACGTTGCTGCGCTCGCTCGCTCGCGTTGTCGCCGGCAACGAGACGGCGTCGGTCGTCGTCATGCTCATCGACGAAAGCCCCGAGGAGGCAACGGCGTGGCGCGAGAACGTGCCCGAGGCCGAGTTTGCGATCGCAACTGCCGAGATGGCGGCCGGCGAGCAGGTTCGGGTCGCCGAGCTCGCGCTCGAGCGCGCTCGGCGTCTGACCGAGTCCGGACGCGACGCGGTTCTGATCTGTGACTCGCTCTCGCGCCTGGCGCTGGCTGCCGGCGAACCGACAGAGGTCAAGCGCCTGTTCGGCTCAGGGCGCAATCTCGCCGGTGGCGGCTCGCTGACGGTGGTTGCCACGATTCTCGCCGACGCTCTCGACAAGGGCGAGGCCGAGCGAGCGGTGGTGACGACGGAGAGCTCATTGGTGGTACTCGATCCGGACCTCGCCGCGGCCGGCGTCACGCCCGCCCTGCGAGCGGCCGAGTGCAGGGTCTCGAACGAGGAGCAGATTCGTGAGCCCGAGGAGCTCGAGGCGGCGCGAAAGCTGCGCGCGCTGCTCGCCGACCTGAAGCACTCAGACGCGGCGGCGCTGTTGCGCGAGCGCATCGAGGCGACAGCTTCGAACGCCGAGCTGTTGCGCTCCCTCTAGCTCAGCGGCGGTAGGCCAGGCCGGACCACGACGGCTCACGCGAGAGCTCGATCGGCTCCGCGTCGCGGTCGGGTTGGACGTAGCCGAAGGTGTGGTTCTCGTCGTCGAAGAGGATGTCGAGCTCGCCTTCCTTGACTCGCTGGTCGAGCCAGGCGCCGCGGAAGACCAGGCGCCGGATCCAATGCACGAGGCTGCGATTGGCGGGACCGACGAGCTCGGTCCAGTGCTCGTTGATGTGCTCTCCCAGGGGGGAGGTGGGTTCGCGGATCTCGCCATTGACCGCAAGCTCGAGCAGATCGTGAAGCTCCTCGAAGACCAGGCCTTGGTCGACGAAGTCGAGCTTCACCGCAGCTTGTTCGACACGCTGGGAGAAGTCCTGCTCGTTGAACGAGAAGCGCAGCTCGCCGTACTCGAGGACATAGTCCGAGCCCGACTCGTAATTTCCTCTTCGAGTTGCCTTCTCCACGTGCTTCTGACTTTCCGTCCTTGCCCCGATCACTCCCAGTGGGGCACTCCCAGGTGCGAGCATCTTGTCCGAGTCCAAAGCTTGGCGCATTCGGATTGGCGGCGCTGAACGAGGGTTTGCACCTCGGATGTCGAAGGGGCCACGTTCGGCTCGCTCCGCCGCCCGCTCAGATCTCCAGGCGCGAATCCTCGAGGTCGAGCTCGCGCTCGATTCGCCGCAGGACGTCGTCGTCGATCTTGCCGTCGCCGCGCAGCTCCTCCAGCGTCGCGCGCTGGGCGTCGAGCACCTCTCGCACGAGTCGCTGGTAGGCGACGCTGCGCTCCTCGTAGTCGATGCCGTCGCCGTCGAGGCCGCCGTCGAACTCACCGTCGGGCACGAGTGCGGTGTAGCGCCGCTCGCGGTAGTGGTACGCGCCGCGCACGCGCTCGACGGTGCCATCGAGCACCCACTCCTCAGCGTCGAGCTCGTCGAGGCGGACCAGCGCCGCCTGCGTCGCGGCGAGTCGTGCCTCGTTCTCCTCGCGCTCGAGCATCTCGTCGCGGTCGTCGACGCCGAGCATCTTGATCAGCAGCGGCAGCGTCAGTCCCTGGAGCAGCAGCGTCCCGAGGATGACCGAGAACGTCAGGTAGAGGATCAGATCGCG
Organism: Solirubrobacterales bacterium; assembly: GCA_046716525.1. Classification (GTDB taxonomy): domain Bacteria; phylum Actinomycetota; class Thermoleophilia; order Solirubrobacterales; family 70-9; genus WHSW01. The sequence continues at coordinate 2,253 of JBKJXG010000222.1, read as the reverse complement.
ATTGGGAAAGTCAGCGCCGCCGTCGACGAGAAGCGGCAGCGCGAGGGCGGCCGCGAGCGAAACCGCTCCGCGCATCCCCGTCCAGGCGACGATCAGCGTGTTCTGCCACGACGGGGACGGGTCGCGCTCGCGGATCTTGCGCGAAGCCATGCGCGGCAGATACGTGAGCGGGAAGACCCACGCCACGCGCACGGCCATCACCGTGAAAGCGATCAGCAGTCCGTCGCGGATCAGAGTCCCGGAGTCGAGTCCGCCGATGGCCTCGACCACGGTCGGCAACTGAAGCCCGACGAGCACGAACAGCGCCGAGTTGATCAGGAAGGTGACGATCTCCCATACGGCCAAGTTCTGTATCCGCGTGGTCGGCGTAGTCAGGCGTGAAGTCAACCTGCCCATGAAGATGCCGACGGTGACCGCGGCGAGCACGCCCGAGACGCCGACCGCCTCGGCCGGCAGGTAGGCGAAGTAGGCACTGAAGAGCGCGATGGTGATCTCGACCGGTGGGTTGTCGAGGCGGCGGCGAATGAAGGCGATCGCGGCCCCGAAGGCGATGCCGATGCCGATGCCGCCGACGACCGAGACGACGAAGTCGAGGCTGGCGTCGACGACGCTGAAGCTGCCGGTGACAACAGCCGCCACCGCGAACTTGTAGGCGACGAGGGCGGTGCCGTCGTTGATCAGGCTCTCGCCCTCGACGATCGTGACGATGCGCCCGGGAACGCGCAGGCGCCGAGCGATCGCCGTTGCGGCGACGGGATCGGTCGGCGAGACGATCGCGCCGAGAACGAACGCCTCGGCCCAGCCGAAGTCGAGCGCGGCGTGAGCCACCACCGCGACGACGCCCATCGTCGCCAGCACCAACCCGATCGCCAGCAGGCTGATCTGGCGCACGTTTCGGCGCAGTTCGCGCAGCGGGGCGAAGAACGCCGCCGCATAGAGCAGCGGCGGCAGCAGGATCAGCAGGACGAGCTCCGGATCGAGCTTGACTTCGGGTATGTCCGGAATCGCGGCAAGGCCGAGTCCACCGACCACCATCAGCAGCGGGTACGGGACCCGGGTCACCTGAGCGGCGATCAGCAGCGCGACGACGGTGGCGAGAATGGTGAACAGGGCGAGATCGGTGTGCATCGCGCTTAGTTGTAGCTGAGGCGTTTTGCGTTACCGGGGGCGCGCTCGGCTGAGCTGGGCTTGTAGGCGCCGTGACCGCATCCGCTGTCCCCCGTCGCTTCAGTCGCGTCCCACTCGCCGAGGTGGCTTCGGGGCAGGTTCCGGTGGCGGTCGACTTCCCCTCCCGTCTGCTCGGGCTCGCCTTCCTCAGGTCCGAGCGGGCGGGCGCGGGGCTGCTGATCCCGCGTTGTCGCAGCGTTCACACGTTCGGCATGCGTTTTCCCATCGACCTCGTTTTCTACGACCGCAAGCGACGCCCGCTGTTGGTGCTGCCGGCAGTTGGTCCCAACCGCGTCGTTCGTGAGCGCCACGCCGACTCGGTGCTCGAGCTGCCATCGGCAGACGGCAACGCATCGTGAGGCTGCCGAGCGAACATCGGCTCGCAAGCGTCGTCGTCTGCGACGACGACGCACCGACATTGGAGCTTCTGTGCGACCACCTCGAGGCGGAGCGATTCACCGCGCTGCCCGCGCCGTCGGCGGCGGACGCCCTTCGTCTCTGTCACTTCAACCAGCCCGACCTGCTGTTGTTGGACCTCAACCTTCCTGACGCCGGCGGGCTCGACGTCCTGCGCGAGATCCGCGCCTCGGAGGGGATCACCGGCAGCTACGACCCCGATTTGCCGGTGATCGTGCTCAGCGGCCGCAGCAGCGACGCCGATCGAGTCCGCGGCCTCAACTGCGGCGCCGACGATTACGTCGTCAAGCCGTTTCACATCCAAGAGGTGGTCGTGCGCATGCGTGCGGTGCTGCGTCGCCGCGATGGTCGCCGCCAAGGGCCGGTCCGCGTCGGCGAGATCTGGATCGACACCTCTCGGCGCGAGGTGCGCGTCGGCGGCAAGCCAATCCAGTTGGCCAATAAGGAGTACGCGCTGCTGCGCACACTCGCCACCGATCCAGGTCACGTCTTCACCAAGGAGGAGCTGCTGCGAAACGTCTGGGGCTACCGCTCGCTTGGACGCACCCGCACGCTCGACTCGCACGCAAGTCGCCTGCGCAGAAAGCTCGACCCCGAGTCCGGCCGGTTTGTCGTGAACTGCTGGGGAGTTGGATATCGCCTGGTGGACGGATCGGAGCATGATCGAGC
>JBKJXG010000221.1:0-9977 GCA_046716525.1 Solirubrobacterales bacterium | reverse complement strand
CGGTAGCGCCCCTGGCTCGGGATCCAGGCCTCACAGTCGAACTTGCGGGCAGCCGGCGCCCCGAGGTCGCCGATCGCGATGTCGACCACCCGGTAGGGCAGCTCGAGCGCGGCGAGGATGCGCTCCTCGATCGCGAGGATCCGCTCGTGCTCTGCGCTCGATTCCTCGGGCGTGACGAACGAGAAGATCTCGACCTTGTCGAATTGGTGGACGCGGAAGATCCCGTGGGTGTCCTTACCCGCAGCGCCGGCCTCGCGACGAAAGCAGGTCGAGATCCCGGCGTAGCGGCGCGGCACGTCGGCAGCGTCGAGGATCTCGTCGGCGTGAAGCGCAGCGAGCGAGACCTCTGAGGTACCGACCAAGAAGAGCTCGTCGCGCTCGACCTCGTAGATCATCTCGCGGTCTCCGGGAAAGTAGCCCGTGCCGTAAAGCGGGCCCTCTCGCACCAGCACCGGGGGCACCACCGGCTCGAAGCCCTCGGCGCGGACGGTCTCGACCGCAAAGCGGATCAGCGCCAGCTCGACCATGACGAGATCACCCAGTAGATAGGCAAAGCGCGAGCCCGACGCCGCCACGGCCTTCTCGATCTCGATCCAGCCATGCATCGAGGCGAGCTCGACGTGGTCGCGGACGTCGAAGTCGAACTGATGAGGTTCGCCGGCCTCGCGCAGAGTGACGGCATCGTCCTCTCCACCCTGTGGCGCCTGAGGATCGGGAAAGTTGGGTAGCGTCAAAGCGAGCTCGTCGCGACGACGCTCGACGTCGCCGAGCTCGGCCTGCATCTCCTTGAGCTCAGCCGAGACCGCCTTCATCTGCTCGATCACCGCAGAGGCGTCGTCGCCGGCGCGCTTGGCGGCGGCGATCTCGTCGGAGGCCTCGTTTTGGCGAGCACGACGGCCCTCAACCTCGGGCAGCAACTCGCGCCGGCGCGCGTCGAGGGTCAGCAGCTCGTCGAGGGCCTCGGCGGCACCGCGGCGCGCGAGCGCGGTGCGGGCGGGGCCCGGGTCCTCGCGGATCGCCCTCAGATCCAGCACGATGAGATGACTGTGGCGACTAGTTGGATGCCGACGACTCGGCCGTCGGGATCGTCGGGCGGTCGACCTCGCTGCCTGCGTACTCGGCGACGAAGTCTGCGATCTGCTCGGCCTCATCTCCGACGACGATGTTCTGGGGCATGATCGCGCCCGAGAAGCCACCGTTTCGAATCGCATAGAGGACGTCCTCCGCGCTCTCGACGCGCTCGTCGAGATTTGGGCCCTGATTGCGAAGCTCGCGGTTGGCCGAGCCCTGCGCTCCCGCTACCTCGAGTGTGTGACAGCCCGAGCAGCGCTCGGCAAAAAGCACCGCTCCGTTGAAGTTCGGGTCGTCCTCGGAGAGCTCGAGCCCCTGCGTACCGCACGCGCCAAGAGCGAGAGCGGTCGAGATCACGACTGTCGAGATGAGTAGGCGACGCACCGGGGCGGCATCATACTTTCCGACCCCGCGCCCCGGGAACCAGATGAGCCAGCCACCGAGCCCAGAGCAGTTTCGCGACGCGATGTCGGTCGTGCCGACCGCGGTAACGGTGGTCGCGGCGACCGCCGGCGACGCGCCTGCAGGGGCCACCGCCAACGCAGTTGCATCACTTTCCCTCGACCCGCCGCTGATGCTTGCCTGTCTCGAGCGCAGCTCGCGCACGCTCGCTGTGGTGCGCTCATCGGGACGCTTTTCGGTCAACGTGCTTGGCGCCGGTGACGAGGCGCTGGGGCGAAGCTTCGCCAGCAAGGCGCCGCTGGACGAGAAGTGGTCCGCGGTGGAGTGGTCGCTCGCCGCCGGCGTGCCGAAGCTCGCGGCAGCGCTCGTCTGGATCGCCTGTGATCTTCGTGATCTGCTCGACGGCGGCGACCACGTCATCGTCACCGGCGCAGTTGCCGAGCTCGAGCTAGCCGCGCACGCGGCGCCGCTGGTCTTTCACCACGGCGTGTACCGCGCGATCGAGTAGGACCCCGGTCGAGCTAGCGGCGCGGGACGCGGCGCTCTTGCGGGACCGGCAGGCCTCGCCGCTCGCACCACTCGATGAGCTCGCGCCGAGCCTGCTCGGCGGGGTGCAACCTCGAGAACTGGGTCGCACTCGGCTGACTTGTCTGCGAATCGGCCATCACCTATATAACCGGCTGACCCGTCAATAGTTTCAGTGGCGTGAGCAAAAACAGCCGGATGTACGACCCCTGCAGCCTGCTCGCGGCCTCAGAATAGGCCGCCGCTGGTCCCGGCAGCCCGCAGCGCGAGGAACAGCACCAAGAGCGCCGAGACCGCCATGATCCCCGTCTCGCGGCGAACGATCGCGGTCGCGATCAGACGCTGGCGCTCCTTGGGCAGGGCGTCGAAGTCGAGGCCGGCGAGCTCGCTCTCAGCCGCCCCAGAGCGCGCCCCTTCGGCCAGCAGCGTGACCAGCAGCGGCAGCGTGCCGTAGATGTAGTGAAGGCCGTCGGGAGCCTCGTTGCCGAGCAGAAGCAGCACCGATCCGGCGAGCACCTGAACGACGACGGTCGCCTGCGCGACGCGCAGCAGGTACCAGAAGCTGACGCTGGGCCGGTTGCGACGCCACGCGATCGCGCCCCAAGCTCCGGCGACAAGATTGGTCACGAGCACGGCAACGCCGACCACCAGATGCACGGTCTCCATCGTCTGCGGATCAAAGCATCTGAAAGCCTCGGCCTTGACAGGGCGACGGCAGGTGGCAGGATCGAGCCAATGCCGGGGAGGGGTAGACGAGGGCGCGAGCGCGGCGAGGGGCGCGACCGCGACCGGCCACGCGGCGGCGCATCGATCGAGGTCGGCTCGACCGGTAACTCCCCCGAGCTGCTGGAGACGATTCCGATCGTCGCCGAGAGCGGCAAGGGCCAACTGGTCGTGCTCTCGTTCGGCCCCGGCTCAGAGACCGACCTGCGACTGCCCGAGATCGCGGCGCGCGACCGGCTCGAGGTCCTCGCCGAGCTCGAGCTCACGACCGATGCCCCGGTCGCCACACACCCGGGCCGGATCGGCAACGTCTATGCCTACTCACCCAACGTCGAGGCGACGTTGCTGCTCGCCGCCGACTCCGAAGCCGCAGGAGTCAAGCCCGGCCGGGCGATCGCGCTCGCCAAACCGTGGGTCGATGCGGTCAGCCACGAACGCCATCACGTCGTCGTCACCTTCGGCGACGGCAAGCTGACGGTGCCGGCGGACGGCTTGCCGTGGAGAGGGCCGTCGTTTGTGAACGTGGTCGTCAGTGCCAGCCATCCCCAGGCAACGCAAGGCGACCTGCTGTTGGTTGGCCAAAACGAGAAGACGCCTACCGTCGTTCAGGACATGGCAGGAATTCGCGTCGTGCGCTTTCGTCCCGCGACGACCATGGCGCCCGCCGCGCAACCAGCATCGGGCTGCCTTTGCACCGGCGTTCCGATCGCCAAACGCCCGACCATCGTCCTTTCACATGAGCTCACCGACCTCGCCGCGGGCGAGCGCCTCGTGGCCAAGGCCCAAGTACGGCGTGGCGACGATCCGCTCGGCGCCGGGGCGCAGCGTCTGGGTCAACCTCGTCGCAGTCAGCGCTGCCCCATTCGGCGGCACAGCGGCCGACGACATCCTGCGCATCGATACGGCGAACAGCGCGCTCGAGGTCACCCGCTTGCCGGCCTGAGCATCGGCGGGCATACCTGTCCAGAAAGATCGGATTTTCCCGCTTTCTCATGCGGAAACTCACTATGTAGCAACTGAGCACAAACTCGGATACAACTCCTGTCCGTGCTGCGCAGCTATCTCCCTGTTTTGGTCTTCGTCGGCCTCGGCGTGGTCGTCGGCACCGCTTTCGCGGTGCTCAACAGCGTCGTCGGGCGCAAGCGCATCCGCAGCCGTGCGGCGAAGGCCGATCCGTATGAGTGCGGCCTGCCGAGCGAGGTCTCACGCACGTTTCGCTTCGGCGTCAGCTTCTACATGATCGCGATGCTTTTCATCCTCTTCGACATCGAGGTGGTCTTCTTGTATCCGGTCGGGGTGATCATCAACTCGGCCGACTCGGTCTTCGTCTTGGTCGAGGTGATGGTCTTCGTCGTCTTACTGTTGGTCGCGCTGATCTACGTCTGGCGCCGGGGGGCATTGGATTGGAGGTAAGGCGCGAAAAGCTGCGCAAGCTCTCCCCCCTGGTCGAGCCCGGCTCACCGAAGCACCTGCGGGTGCGCCAGCTGCGCGCCCGTGACCTGCTGCGCGGTGACCTCGACGACGCTGAGCTCGAAGAGCACGTCGAGCAATCCGTGTTCACGGGCCGGCTCGAGGATCTGCTCAACTGGGGCCGCGCGAACTCGTGCTTTCCGATGACCTTCGGCCTCGCCTGCTGTGCGATGGAGATGATCGCCGTCGTCGGGTCTCCCCGCAACGACCTCGCCCGCTTCGGCGCCGAGGCGCTGCGGGCCTCGCCGCGCCAGGCCGACCTGATCATCCTCTCGGGTCGCGTCTCGATCAAGATGGCGCCGGTCATCCGTCGCCTCTACGACCAGATGCTCGAGCCGCGCTGGGCGATCTCGATGGGAGCGTGCTCGTCCTCCGGTGGCATGTTCGCCAACTACGCGATCGTCCAGGGCGCCGACAAGTTCATGCCGGTCGATGTCCACGTCCCCGGCTGTCCACCGCGGCCCGAAGCCCTGATGTACGGCTTCAACAAGCTGCAGCGCATGATCCAAGGCAACCCCGACCAGGGCTGGCGCCAGCGCTACAACGCGATCGGTACCGAGGAGTGGGCGCGCGACGACGTCATCGCGGGTCAGCCGTCAGATGCGGCCGAGGCAGCCTACGGTCGTGCGCGCCAGGCGGTGACCACGGCCGCCGAGAGCACGGGGCCGGAGGGTGCCGGCGGTCCGGGCCTGGCCGGCGCGGGAACCAAGTAGATGCCGGACGCAGTCGGACTCGAGCTGATCGCGGGCGAGCTTCGGGACGCTCATGCGGACTCGGTTCAATCCACCTACTACGAGCACGGCGCCGCTTGCCTGATCGTCGACCACGAGCAGATCCTCGCGGTGCTGTCCTGGCTGCGCGACACGCCGGGCCAGGAGTACAGCTTCCTCGCCAGCGTGCACGGCGTCGACTACCTGCCGGCGAGCCCTCGCTTCGGCGTGCATTACGAGATGCTCAATCGCGCGCGGATCGAACGCATTCGCGTTCGAGCCGCAATACCGGACGTTCCGCCCGCCGCCGCTTCGCCTCCGGGGGCGGCCGGGTCAGCCGAGGGGCCGGCTTTCGCGGGCGCACTCCCGGAGATCGATTCCTGTGTGGAGCTGTTCCCGACCGCCGAGTTCCAGGAGCGCGAGGTCTACGACTTCTTCGGCATCGTCTTTCGCGGCCATCCCGACCTGCGCCGGATCCTCATGCCCGAGACATACGTCGGCTGGCCGCAGCGGCGCGACTTTCCGGTCGGCGGCGAGCCTGTGATCTTCACGCACAACGAGCGCGTCGTTCCGGGATGGTCGCAATGAGCACTCAGACGCGCGGCTCCGGCCCCGTCAGCGGCGGCGACGTAGTCTCGGCCTCGAGCGTCGAGGTGATCGGCACCTCGCCGATCGAGCAGACCGCGGCGGGCGAGCTGCTCGAGCCCGAGCACGAGCTGCTCACGATAAACATGGGGCCGCACCACCCGGCGACGCACGGCGTGCTGCGCCTGCTGGTCGCGCTTCAGGGCGAGCAGGTGATCGACCTCAAACCGGTGATCGGCTACGTACACACCGGCATCGAGAAGTCCTGCGAGGACAAGAGCTATTGGAAGGTGATCCCGTTCGTCGAGCGGATGGACTACGTCTCCTACTTCTTCAATATGCAGGCGTTCTGCGGCGCGGTCGAGGAGCTGCTCGGACTCGAGATCCCGCCGCGGGCGAAGTACCTGCGGACCCTCTTTCTCGAGCTCAACCGGATTCACTCGCACCTGATCTGGCTCGGCACCTCGGCGCTGGACCTCGGCGCCGTTTCGATGCTCTGGTACACGTTTCGCCAGCGCGACGCGATCTTGGACCTGTTCGAGATGGCAACCGGACAGCGCATGCACACCCGCTACTTCCAGGTTGGCGGGGTGTTCGAGGACATCCCGACCGGGTTCGAAGACAAAGTTCGCGCCTTCTGCGCTCAGATGCCCCGCCGGATCACGCAGTACGAGGCGTTGCTCGATCGCAACGAGATCTTTCTGCAGCGCACCAAGGGCGTGGGAATCGTGCCGCGCGAACGGCTGATCGAGCTCGGCGTCACCGGGCCGCTGCTGCGGGCCAGCGGAGAGCCCTGGGACCTGCGCAAGGCCGATCCATACCTCGCCTACGGCGAGGTCGAGTTCAAGATCCCGGTCGGCACGGTCGGCGATTGCTATGACCGCTTCCGCGTCCGCATGAGCGAGATGCGCGAGTCGGTGAGGATTATCGAGCAGTGCCTCGACGGGCTGCCCGACGGTCCGTTCATCGCCGACGATCGCAAGATCGTCCTCCCCCCGCGCGAGGAGCTCGCGACCTCGATGGAGGCGCTGATCCATCACTTCAAACTCGTCACCGAGGGCTTTCGCGTGCCGCCCGGCGAGCTCTACCACGCGATCGAGTCTCCCCGCGGCGAACTCGGCTGTTACGTCCTCGCCGATGGCTCGGCCAAGCCCGCGCGCGTTCACTTTCGCGACCCCTCATACGTCAACCTGCAGGCGCTTCGCGACATGTGTGTCGGTGGCTACGTCGCCGACCTGATCACGAACCTGGCGATGCTGGATCCGATCTTGGGCGGCATCGACCGGTGAGAAGTAACTCCCGCCACGTCCTCCTCTCCCGCCTCGAATCAATGGTCCGCGGCTACGCCGTGGACTTTGCATGCTGCTCCCGAGTCCGGGCGTGCGGGGAGAACCTCTAGCCATGGACAACTCGACCCAACCCGAGCATTTGATGCGGCCGACCGATGAGCTCTCGGCCGCGGAGCGCCGCGAGCTGATCGCCTCGATGCGGCCCGAAGACGCCGAGGGCGTGCCCGAGCTGCACGAGGTCGAGATCCCGGCCGAGCTTCGCGAGCAGATCGAGAGCGCGATGAGCCGATATCCGCAGCTGCGCTCGGCTTCGATCCCGGCGCTTTGGGCCGTACAGCGCCGTTACGGCTGGTGCTCGCCCGACGGCATTCGCCAGGCAGCCGCGGTGATGGGCGTCACCCCCGCCTACTTGCAGTCGGTGGCGAGCTTCTACGACCTCTTTCGCACGCGCGAGATCGGCAAGCGCCAGGTGCTCGTCTGCACCAACATCTCCTGCTGGATGCGCGGGGGCGACGAGCTGCTCGAGAGCTTCTGCGAGGCGGCAGGCGTCGACGCCGAGGCGGCCGCGCACGGCGGCGCCAGCTCCGACGATGGCGAGCTGTTCGTCAGTGGCTTCGAGTGCCTCGGCGCGTGTGACATCGCACCGATGGCCTCGATCGACGAGCGCTACTACGGACCGCTGACGGGCGCGGACGCCGCCCGCGCGGTGGAAGCGATTAGCGGCGGCGCCGACGTGCTGGCCGACAAGCAGATGTCGAAGCGCCCCGCTGCCGGTGGGCCCGAGGGCGAACCCGACCCGCGCCTGGCAGAAGTGGAGGGCTGAGGGATGCCCGAGACGCGGATGCTGTTTCGCAACATCGACGAGCCCGGGCTCGCTTCGATCGAGGTCTACGAGCGCCTCGGCGGCTACCGGGCGCTGAAGCGCGCGGTGCGCGAGCTCGAGCCCGACGAGCTGCTCGCCCCGTTCGAGGAGTCCGGCCTGCGGGGCCGCGGTGGCGCCGGCTTCTCGATGGGCAAGAAGGGCTCGTTCCTGCCCCGCGGTGAGATGGAGAAGTACCTGTGCTGCAACGCCGACGAGTCCGAGCCCGGCGCGTTCAAGGACCGCGAGCTGATGATGAAGAACCCGCATCAGCTGATCGAAGGCTGCGCCGTGGCGGCGCTCTCGGTCGGCGCCGTCTATGCCTTCATCTTCATCCGCGGCGAGTACTGGGAGATCGCAGACGTGCTCGAGCGGGCCGTCGAGCAGGCCTACGAGTCGGGCTACCTCGGGATGAACATCCTCGGCACCGGCTCGCGGGTCGAGCTCGTCGTCCACCGTGGGGCCGGCGCCTACATCTGCGGCGAGGAGACGGCTTTGCTCGACGCGCTCGAGGGCAAGCGCGGCAACCCCCGGCTGAAGCCGCCGTTTCCGGCGATCCAGGGCCTTTACGGCGGTCCGACGCTGATCAACAACGTCGAGACGCTCTCGAACCTGCCGCACATCGTCAACAACGGCGCCAACTGGTTCAAGCAGTTCGGCTCCGAGCAGTCACCGGGCACCAAGGTGGTCTCGGTCTCGGGTTGCGTTCAGCGCCCCGGCAACTACGAGATCGAGCTCGGGATCCCGTCGCGCGAGATCATCTACGGGCTCGCGGGCGGGCCGGCCGAGGGCCGAAAGGTCAAGGCCTGGTTTCCGGGCGGCTCCTCCTCCCCGGTCCTGACCGAAGCCGAGCTCGACCTGCCCTACACCTTCGAGGCTCTCGCCGAAGCCGGCTCGATGCTCGGCTCGGGATCGATCATCGTCGCCGACGACACGGTCTCGATCCCCGAGCTGGCCCTGCGCACGGCGCGCTTCTACCACCACGAGTCCTGCGGTAAGTGCACCCCGTGTCGCGAGGGCACCAACTGGACTGTGAAGATGCTCGAGCGCGTCACCCGCGGCGAGGCGACGCCGATGGACCTCGACATCATCTCCTCGGTCCAGAAGAACATCATCGGTAACTGTCTCTGCGTCCTCGGCGACTCGATGGCAATGCCGGTGGGCGCGATGGTCGCCAAGTTCCGCGGCGAGTTCGAAGCGGCGATCGAGAGCGCGCGGATGGCGCCGGTGGCGGCATGAGCGAGGCGAACAGGATCACCGTCGTCGTCGACGGAGTCGAGGTCGAGGCCAGTGAGGGGGCGATGCTCGTCGACGCGGCCAAGGGCGGCGACGTCGAGATTCCGGTCTTCTGTTACGAGCCCAAGCTGGGCGGCCCGGTCGGTGCCTGTCGCATGTGCCTGGTCGAGGTCGAGGGCATCCCCAAGCTTCAGACCGCCTGCTCGACGCCGGTGCGCGACGGCATGGTCGTCTACACCCGCACCGACCGCGTCGCCGAGGCACAGAACGCCGTCGTCGAGTTTCTGCTCGTCAACCACCCGCTCGACTGCCCGGTCTGCGACAAGGGCGGCGAGTGCCCGCTTCAGGACATCGCCATGGGCTGGGGACCGGGGCGCAGCCGCGTCACCGACCCCAAGCGTCATTTCCGCAAGCCCGTACCGCTGTCGCCGCTGGTTCGAATCGACCGCGAGCGCTGCATCCTCTGCTACCGCTGTGTTCGCTTCTCACAGGATGTCGCCGAGGACGAGCAGCTGCAACTACTCGAGCGCAGTTCCTCGAGCTACGTCGGGACGTTCGACGAACGCCCCTACATCGCCCCGTTCCACGGCAACATCATCGAGCTCTGCCCGGTCGGCGCCCTGACCTCGGAGGCCTATCGCTTTCGCGCCCGGCCCTGGGACATCGAGGACTCGGGTTCGATCTGCACCCTGTGCCCGAGCCAGTGCAACGTCAAGTTCACGGTGCGCGACGAGCGCATCCAGCGCGTGCTCGCGCGTGACAACGAGCAGGTCGACAGTGGCTGGCTCTGCGACAAGGGCCGCTTCGGCTTCGACATGGTCAGCTCGGGCGACCGCCTCACGGCGCCGAAGCTGGGCGGGAACGCGGTCGACTGGGACACCGCCCTCGACGCGGTCGCCGAGCGCCTGCGCGCAGCCGGCGCGAAGACGGCGGCGATCGTCGGCGGCCAGAGCTCCAACGAGGAGGGCTATCTGGTCCAGCGCATCATCCGCGGACTCGGCTCGGCCAACGTGACCACCGACGCGGAAGAGATCCCACGCGAACTGCTGATGTGCCTGTCCGCCCCCGAGATCGCCGCTTCAATCAGCGACATCGACCGAGCAGAGT
>JBKJXG010000220.1:0-12888 GCA_046716525.1 Solirubrobacterales bacterium | reverse complement strand
CGGCGCTGCTGCACGACACCGTCGAGGACACCAGCGCGAGCCTCGAGGAGGTGGCTGAGCTCTTCGGCGCGCCCGTGTCACAGCTCGTTGACGGTGTGACCAAGCTCACCGGCATCACCTTCCAGAGCCGCGACGAGCACCAGGCCGAGAACTACCGCAAGATCATGGTGGCGATGGCCTCCGATCTGCGGGTCATCCTGATCAAGCTCGCCGATCGCCTGCACAACATGCGCACAGTCGGTTCCCTGCCGAAGCAAAAGCAGGTCGACAAGGCGCGGGAGACCCTCGAGATCTACGCGCCGCTCGCTCACAGGCTCGGGATTCACGCGATCAAGTGGGAGCTCGAAGACCTCTCGTTTCAGCGCCTGCATCCACGCAAGTACGAGGAGATCAAGAAGCTCGTAGCCCATCAGCGCACCGAGCGCGAGACCTACGTCACGGATGCCGGTGACTTTCTCGTCGGCGAGCTGCGCAAGGTCGGGATCGAGGCGCAGATCTCGGGTCGCGCAAAGCACTTCTACTCGATCTATTCGAAGATGAGCAAGAAGGGTCGCGAGTTCAACGAGATCTACGACCTCACTGCGATGCGCGTGATCGTCGACTCCGTCAAGGACTGTTATGGCGCGATCGGCATCGTGCATTCGATCTGGAAGCCGTTGCCCGGGCGCTTCAAGGACTTCGTCGCGACACCCAAGCTCAACCTCTACCAGGCGCTGCACACGACTGTGATCGGTCCGGAGGGCAGGCCGCTGGAGATTCAGATCCGGACACCGGACATGCACGAGACTGCCGAGTACGGAATCGCAGCTCACGTCATCTACAAGGAAAACGGATCCGGCTCGGGCGACCGCCAGCGCGACAAGATGACCTGGCTGCGGCAGCTGCTCGAGACCGACGGCGAGGGCGATCCCGCCGAGTTCCTCGAGGCACTCAAGGTCGATCTGTTCGAGGACGAGGTCTTCGTCTTCACGCCTAGGGGCGAGGTCAAGAACCTCTCGGCCGGCTCGACGCCGCTGGACTTCGCCTACGCCGTCCACACCGACATCGGTCATCGCTGTGTCGGCGCCAAGGTCAACGGCAAGATCGTGCCGCTGCATTACTCGCTGCGAAGCGGCGACATCGTCGAGATCCTGACTTCCAAGCAGGAGCGTGGGCCGTCGCGCGACTGGCTCGCACTGGTGCGGACCAATCGCGCTCGCAACAAGATCCGGGCTTCGCTCAAGCGCGAGCGCCGCGAGGACGCGGAACGCCGCGGGCGCGAGGAGTTGCATGCGGCGCTGAAGCGAAACGGCTTGCCGTCACAGCGCATCGCCGGTTCGCCGCTGCTGGCCGATGTCACCCGCGAGATGGGGTTTCGCAAGGCCGACGACTTCTACGTTGCGCTCGGGCAGGCGAAGATCTCGGCCAAGACCGCGGTCCACAAGGTGATGCTGCGCCTCAAGCAAGGCGACGCGGTGGCCGGTGACGAAACCGAGTCGCGCCTGGCGAGCGTGCTCCAGGGACGCGACGAGCGCCAGCGCCGCACCCAGGACGCCTCCAACTACGGGATCAAGGTCGAGGGCGTCGACCATGTCGTCGTCCGTCTCGCCGAGTGCTGTCACCCGGTCCCGGGTGACGAGATCGTCGGTTATGTCTCGCTCGGGCGCGGAATCACGATTCACCGCGACGACTGCAAGAACGTCGCGGCCCTGCGTAAGTCACCCGAGCGCTTTACCAACGTCGACTGGGACGGCGACAACGCGACCTCCTATCGGGTCGAGCTCCAAGTCGATGCGTGGGACCGAACGCGTCTACTCGAGGACCTCACGAGGACCCTCTCGGAAGCGGGTATCAACATCCTCGAGGCCAACTGCTCGACCAAGCACCCGATGGTGCGAAACAGGTTCGTGGTCGAAGTCGGCGACTCACAGCAGTTGAAGGCCTGCATCGGGCGCCTGCGCAGCCTCGAGGCGGTCTTCGATGCCTACCGAGTCACGCCGACCGATTAGCCGGCCGCACGAAGATGCGAGACCGCCCAACGGCCGACCGGCCGTCTCGGTCGTCGTGCCATTTCACGGTGACGTGGAATACGCGGCGCGTGCTCGCGCGGCGCTCGAGCGACTGATACTCGCTGAGGGCGACGAGCTGATCCTCGCCGACAACACCGCCGAGGGTGTGGCTCGGCAGGCGCTCGGTGGAGTCGCGACCGTGGTCAGCGCGGCAGCTCAGAGGTCCTCCTACCACGCGCGAAACCGGGGCGTCGATGCCACCAGCAATGAATGGCTGCTGTTCATCGACGCCGATTGCATCCCTCGCGCCGACCTGCTCGATCGCTACTTCGCCGACCCGATAGCCCAGCGCTGCGGGGCACTCGGCGGTGGCATCGTCGGCATCCCCGAACAGGACACGCTGCTCGCGCGCTATGCCCGCGATCGCAACTTCCTCGACCAAGTCGAGGGCCTTCACGGCAGCTTTGGAGCGGCGGCGGCAACGGGCAATCTGCTCGTGCGCCGCGACGCCTTCAACCAGCTCGGCGGTTTTGCCGAGGGCATCCGCTCCGGCGGCGACGTCGATTTCTGCTGGCGCCTGCGCACGGGAGGCTGGTCGCTCGAATACCGGCCGCAGGCGGTGGTCGAGCACCGCCACCGCGAAGGCCTGGGGGAGTTCTTGGCAATGATCGCGCGCTACGGCGCCGGTTCGCGCTGGCTCAACGCTCGCCACCCCGGGGTCGCGCCGCGCTGGCCGCTCGGCCAGGGCCTGGTGGGCGCCGCGGGCGACGTTTGCACCCACCTGCGGCACGGCCGCTTCGAAGCCGCGACCTTTCGCGCCATCGACGGTCTCGGCCTCGTCGCCCACAACGTCGGCTATCGGGCAAGCAACGAGGTTCGCATCGGATGATCGCGCGCTGACAGCGGCGTGACCATGACTTCATCGGGCCGGTCAGTTCGTCAAGCCGGTGAAGCCCGCAGCTATCCTGCCCGGCTTCATGTCCTCCGAGTACATCTTCTCCATGTACAAGGTCTCGCGCACCCATCCCCCCGACAAGAAGGTGCTCGATGACGTCTCGTTGAGCTTCTTTCCCGGCGCCAAGATCGGCGTCCTCGGCTACAACGGCGCCGGCAAGTCGACGCTGCTGCGGATCATGGCCGGCGTCGACACGGAGTACCGCGGCGAAGCGACGTTGCACCCGAGCGCCTCGGTCGGGATGCTCGAGCAGGAGCCCCACCTCGACGAGTTCAAGGACGTCAAGGGCAACGTCGAGGATGGCGTGCGCGAGCTGCGTGACCTCGTCGACCGCTACAACGAGGTCGCGGCCAACTACTCCGACGAGACCGCCGACGAGTTCGCCCGGCTTCAGGACGCGATCGATGCCGCTGACGCCTGGAACCTCGAGACGATGCTCGAGACGGCAATGGACGCTCTGCGTCTACCGCCCGCAGACGCCGACGTGACCAAGCTCTCGGGCGGTGAACGCCGTCGCGTCGCCCTCTGCCGCCTGTTGTTGCAGGCGCCCGACCTACTGCTGCTCGACGAGCCCACCAATCATCTCGACGCCGAGTCGGTCGCTTGGCTGGAGCGCCACCTCGAGGAGTACAAGGGCACGATCGTCGCGGTCACCCACGACCGCTATTTCCTCGACAACGTCGCCGGCTGGATCCTCGAGCTCGATCGTGGCCGCGGTATCCCCTTCCAGGGAAACTACTCGTCCTGGCTCGAGCAAAAGCAGGAGCGGCTCAGCCAGGAAAAGCGCAAGGACACAGCGCGCGCTCGCACGCTCGCCGCCGAGCTCGAGTGGGTCCGCGAGAACCCCAAGGGCAGGCGCAAGAAGTCGAAGGCCCGCCTCGCACGCTACGAGGCGCTGCTGGCCGAGGACAGAAACGTCAAACTCGACAACGTCCAGATCCACATCCCGGCCGGGCCACGCCTCGGTGGGCAGGTGATCGAGGCCGACGGTCTGCGCAAGGGCTTCGGCGACAAACTGCTGATCGAAGACCTTTCGTTCTCGTTGCCGCCGGCCGGCATCGTCGGCGTCATCGGGCCTAACGGCGCCGGCAAGACGACGCTGTTTCGGATGATCGTCGGCGACGAGCAGCCCGATGGCGGCAGTCTGACTTTGGGCGAGACGGTCGAACTCGCCTACGTCGATCAGTCGCGTGAGTCTCTGGACGGTGAGAAGACGGTCTGGGAGGAGATCTCAGAGGGCTATGACTCGATCAAGGTCGGCGATCGTGAGCTCAACTCGCGCGCCTACGTCGGCGGCTTCAACTTCAAGGGCTCCGACCAGCAGCGCACCGTCGGCACGCTGTCGGGCGGCGAGCGCAACCGCGTTCACTTGGCGAAGCTGCTGCGCTCGGGCGGCAACCTGCTGCTGCTCGACGAGCCGACCAACGATCTCGACGTCGACACGCTGCGAGCGCTCGAGGAGGCGCTGCTCGCTTTCGCCGGTTGCGCCGTCGTCATCTCCCACGATCGCTGGTTCCTTGACCGGGTAGCCACTCACGTGCTCGCCTTCGAGGGCGACTCGCAGGTGCGCTGGTTCGAGGGCAACGTCGAGGCCTACGAGGAAAACCGGCGCGAGCGGCTCGGCCCCGAGGCCGACCGCCCGCACCGGATCACCTACAAGAAGCTCATCCGCAGCTAAGCGGAGGAACCCGACGGTCAGTCGTCGCTGCCCGTCTCTGCTTCGTCGCCCGTCTCGGCTTCCTGGCCGACGACGCTGAAGTCGCGGTTGAGCTGGACGTCGACTTCGCTACCGTCGTCGAGCGTCACCTCGACCTCGTAGTAGCTCTCCTCGTCGCCAACTTCGGTCCCGCTGACGCTGCCTTCGCCGGTCGCGTCGAGCGCGGCGGCGCTGGCCTGATCGAGGGCGCTGCCGCTGATCGCGACGTCGGGACCCTCGGCCTGATCCTCGCCACCGGCGGCTGCGGCAACGCCGACTCCGCCCGCGGCGACTGCAACGGTGGCTGCGGCGGCGATCAACTTGTTTCTCGTGGTCATTTGATGTCTCCTTGATCGGATTGGTGTTCGACCATTGAAGGCGGGGTCGATGAAACGGTCGTGAAAGCGACCCGCCTCAGGTCATGCGCTCGATCTCAGCGCGGATCAGCTCACCGGTTTCCGCCGCATGCTCGTCGTGGGAGTACTTGTGGCGGGGCCAAAAGAACCCGCGCAAGCCGTCCTTCTTCACCCTGGGAACGACGTGGCAGTGCAGATGGGGGACCGATTGGCTGACGACATTGTTGATCGCCACGAACGAGCCCTCGGCCCCCATCGCCGCCGGTATTGCCCGGCTCAGCAACTGGACGTTGGTGAAGTAATGCTCGATCAGCTCGGAGGGCAGGTCGGCGAGCGTCTCGTGGTGGTTGCGCGGAACCAGCAGCGCGTGACCGTGAAAGACGGGGCGGATGTCGAGGAATGCGAGCGAGATCTCGTCGGAGAAGACGATCTCAGCGGGCTCCCGGCCCGCCGCTACGCGGCAAAACAGGCAATCGTCAGGCAATTACCGTGAGCGCGCCGGGGTCCACCTTGAGCTCGAGCTCGGTGTGGTTGCCGATGTAGTCGCCGTCGACTTGCACGGGGAAGGCACGTGGCTTGCCCTGCTCATCGTGGGAAACGGTGACGAGGCGCCCTTCGGTGATGTCGTCGAAGTGGTCGATCTGGCGATGGCCGGCCGCGCGCAGGCGCTCGGCGAGAACCCGGGTGATGATCGGAGCCATGTCACGCTGGGTCGCACGCTTGAGCACGGCCACCGAAAGCGTGCCGTCGTCGGGCTCGACGCCCTCGCAGACCCTGACCGGGCGCTTGCCGAAGTAGGTGAACGGATCGGAGTTCTGAGCAAGTACGGTGACGCCCTCCGAGCTCTCGCGGCCGTCTGTCTCGAAGCGCATGCGGACCGGGTTTCGCAGATAGTCCCGGTAGAAGGAGGCAACCGCGACCCAGGTGTAGAAGTAGGGACCGCCACGCGCCTTGAGCTTCGGCCGCTGGTCGACCTTCATCGCCGCCGTCGCGTCGAGCCCGGATCCGCAGGAGAAGACGAAGTGGCGGCCGTTGGCGAGCCCGAGGTCGATCGTCCGCGGCTCTAAGCGGTCCGCAAGCCCGAGCAAGTGCTCGGTCGCGTCGACGACGTCGTTGGGAATCCCGAGCGTGCGGCAGACGACGTTGGTAGAGCCACCGGGGAGGATGCCGACGGGGACGCCGGTGCCGGCGAGACCGTTGGCGACCTCGTTCAGGGTGCCGTCGCCACCGAAGGCGACGACGAGGTCGTAGCCACCGTCGCGCGCCTCGCGGCCGATCTCAGTGGCGTGATTCTGCGCTTGCGTTGCGACCGCCTCGACCTCATATCGCCCCTGCAGCGCATAGACGACGAGGTTCTTGAGCCGGTCCGAGACCGTGGTGGCGTACGGGTTGACGATGATCAGCATCCGCTTCTTGTGCGGGCGCGCCATCTCGCGGTGACCGCTGGCAAAGCTGCTCGCGGCGGGGGATGGAGGCCGAGCGGTGGCGATGCTCATCCAGGTCTTGTACCCGATGGACGCGCTGGATGACACCCTCGATCATCGAGACCTCGTCGTCGGCGAGGGAGAACAGCGGCGAGTCAGCCGAGAACGCCACGCTCCACGTCATCCGACTCGCCGGTTGCCTCGAAATGGACGACCCCGTCTTCGCTCACCTCGCGGACGAGGCCCGAGTCGATCAGGAGGTCGAGGTGGCCGACGACCTCCGAGAGGGTCAGGTAAGCCTGGGTCACGGCTACGTTGCCCCACATCTGCTGAGCGAGCTCGTAGGCGGTCCGGGGCCGCTCGTCGATCAGCTTGCGAAGCTTCTCGGCACGCCGGCGGTGCATGCCAAAGCGCTGGTCGATCAAGGCGACGTGATCGGTGATCGGCTCACCGTGGCCGGGAAGCAAGATCTCAGCCGGCAGTTCGCGCGTGCGCTGCAGTGACTCCAGGTAGTTGACGAGCGACTTCGGCCGCTCAGTCGAGCCATCGAGGGGTCGTGCGAGAAGCGGGTTGGATGAGATCTCAGCGATCAGGTGGTCGGCGCAGATCAAGATTCGTCGCTGCGAGTCCCAGAACACCGTGTCCGACGGGCTGTGACCGGGTCGGTGCTGGACCTCGAAGCTGCGGTCGCGGAGGCTGAGGCTCTCGCCGTCGGCGAGTGGACGGGTGACCTTCGCCGATGAGCCCCAGCCACGAAAGCTGCGCGAGACGCTGCGCAGGGCGATGACGAGGTCGTCGGGGATGCCGTGGCGATGCATGAGCTCGCTCGCAAACTCATCGTCGCGCTCGGTGTCGTCTTCGAAGCGTTCGACGAAGTCGACGACGAGGTCGATTGCGGCAACCTCGGCGCCCGAGCGCGCGGCGATGATCTCGACCAGGCCAAGGTGGTCGATGTGCTGATGGGTGATCACGACGAGCTCGATCTCCTCGATCGCGTGACCAACATCGTCGAGCTGGCGTTGCAGCTCGTCGAGCGACTTGCCGGAGTTCGGTCCCGTGTCGAACAGCGTCAGCGGCTCGTCCTCGATCAGGTAGCAGTTGACCCGGCCGACAGCGAACGGGGTCGGGATTCGCAGGCGGTGGAAGCCGGCCCCGCGCGCGCTCTCGAGCGCCTCTTCGGGCGTCAAGACCTGATGAACCCCAGCACCTCGTCGCGCTTTGCCTCCATGTCTGCCTTGGAGACCAGCGACTCGAGGTTGAGGCGCAATAACGGCTCGGTATTGGAGGGGCGGACGTTGAAGTGCCAGTCGGGGTAGTCGACGGAGACGCCGTCGAGCCAGGTGATCGCCCCATCGGGATGCTGCTCGGCCAGGTCGTTCATCTTCGCGCGGGGATCGGAGACCTCGGAGTTGATCTCGCCGGAGATGAAGTAGCGGTCGCGCAGGGCGCCGGCAAGCGCCGAGAGCGACTTGCCCGTCTGCGAGAGGAGCTCGAGCACCAGCAGCGCCGGGATCGAGCCGCTGTCGGCGCTCCAGAAGTCGCGAAAGTAGTAGTGGCCCGAGACCTCACCGCCGAAGAGGCCGCCGTGCTCGCGCATCGCGATCTTGAAGAAGGCGTGGCCTACACGGTTGAGCCGCGGGACGCCCCCAGCTTCGGTGATGATGTCGGCAACCGCGCGGCTGGCGCGGACGTCGTAGAGGATCTCGCCGCCGGGGTCCTTGGCGAGGACCTGGCGCGCCAGCAACGCGGTGAGGAAGTCGCCGTCGACGAACAAGCCGCTGTCGTCGATGAAGAAGCAGCGGTCGGCGTCACCATCCCAGGCGATGCCGAGGTCGGCGCCCTCGTCGAGGACGCGGTCGATCACGAACTGACGATTCTCCGGCAACAGCGGGTTCGGCTCATGGCCGGGGAAGTTCCCGTCGGGAACCCAGCAGGTCTCGATCAGATCGAGGCCGAGACGCTCGAGCAGCGGGCCGACCATCGGCCCCGCCATGCCGTTGCCGCCGTCGACGACGACTTTCAATGGCTTGATCTTGGCCGGGTCGATGAACGAGAGCACGTGACGGTGAAAGTCGTCGTAGACGTCGACGACCTCGGTCGAGCCGCCTCCCGCGGCGTCGGGCATGCCGCCGATGATCAGGTCGCGAATCTCGCCGATGCCGGCGTCGCCCGAGAGGGCCAGCGCGCCCTCGCGGACGAGCTTGACTCCGGTGTAGGCCTTCGGGTTGTGCGAGGCCGTGACCATGGCCCCGCCGTCGAGCTCCCGTGAGCCGACGAGAAAGTAGAGCATCTCGGTCCCGACCATTCCGGCGTCAACGGCCGTTGCACCCTCGGCGACGATTCCGTCGCGAAGCCGCCTGGCCATCTCCGGCGCCTGCAAGCGCATGTCGCGGCCGAGGCCGATCCGAAGCTCGCCGACGGGCTTGCCGCGAAGCTCGCCGAGTACCCGCGCGAAAGCCCGCCCGAGCAGGTAGTTGGTCTCTCCGTCCATCTCGGAGCCATAGAGCCCGCGCACGTCGTAGGCCTTGAAGATCTCCGGCTTGACCTCAGTCGTCAAATGTCCCTTTCAGCGTCTCGTAGCTCTGCTCCACCGTTTGCGGCATCACCCGCGTGTCACCGAGGACGGGCATGAAGTTCGTGTCGCCCCCCCAGCGCGGGACGATGTGCATGTGGATGTGATGCTCGACGCCCGCGCCGGCGACCCGGCCTTGGTTGAAGCCGACGTTGAAACCGTGAGGCCCGTACTCGCGCTCCAGCGCTTTGATCGCGCGCTGTGAGAGAGCCATCATCTCGGCGATCGTTGCCGAGTCGATCTCGGCGATCGAGCCGATGTGGCCGTACGGAGCGACCATGAGGTGTCCGTTGGTGTACGGAAAGAGGTTCAGCATCACGAAGCAGAGCTCGCCGCGGTGGACGATCAAGGCAGCATCGTCGTCACCTTGCTGCGGCTTCGCACAGAAGATGCACTCCTCCTCGAGGTCCTTCGCCGCGTCCTTCACGTAGGCGAGGCGCCAGGGCGCCCAGATCCGGTAGTTGGCCACACGGCGGCATCCTAGGGATGCCGATGGGATCGCCGAGGCTGTGGCCTGATATGCCGCCGAGGGAAGTGAACGGCTCCAAGCAGACACGAAGCGGCAAGAGCGGCCGCAGGCTGGTTGCTGTGCTTGCCCTGGGCGCTGCCGCCTTTCTGGCTTGCATGAGCGCGGGCGAGGGCGCTCCGGTGGCCGAGAGCCCCGAGGCGATCTCACAGCAGCTCTCGCGAATAGTCTCGGCGCGGGTTCACCACACCCGGCTCTCAACCGTGCGCAACACGAACTCGCGCCGGATCGGCCGCTCATTGGCGAGCCTTCACCCCAGCTGGGTCTCGGGATTGATCCGCTACGCGAAACGCCAGCATCCCAAGCACGACGAGGTTCGGAGCTGGCGCGAGATCACTCGGATCGTCCGTGCCGCCAATCCGCAGGCGGAGTTCGACGTCACCCTGAACGCAAAGCAGTACCGCGACGGTGGCGAGCTCATGCGGATGATGGAGCGCGTGCGAGCAGAGCTCGACAACGACGGTTGGTTCTTCGATTTCTACTCAACCGCCTTCCGCAAGCGCCCGCGGATGATCAGGGCGGCAATCGCTTCGGCTCACGCCCACGGCGAGTGGATCGGCGGCAACGTGTTCGGACTCTCACATAAGCGCCCAATGCCCTTGCGGTCGGACTTCCTCTCCGTCCAGGACTTTGGTCTCACGCTCAATCTGCCCGCCGTGCGAAGGCTGTCCGCCCAGCTCCCGGTCGTCTATCACCTGCACAACGACCCGGCGAAGCCGCGCGGCGGTGGCTGCCGTTTCATCGAGCGCTATACGACAGCGCGACGCCGTGCTCTGATCCGCCACCGGGCGAGACAACAGGCTCGATACGGCTTCCGTGTCTCGTACCCGGCGCTGTTTCCGGAATGCCTGCACACGCGGCCCGGGGGTGGCCCGGGGACCTTCCTCTATTCCTACAACGCCTTTCGCGACCCCCCGATGGTGAGCACGATCCTGAGGTTGCTCAACCGTCACGACTGAGGCGAACGCCCTCAGAGAGACGATCAGAGCCAGCCGCGGCGGCGAAAGTAGGCGAGCATCCCAAGAAGAGCGATGAGCAGCGCGCCGCAGATGACGTAGAAGCCCTCGGAATCACCCTCGCCGGGCACGCCGACGTTCATTCCCCAGAGGCTGGCGATCAACGTCAGCGGCAAGACGATCACGCTGATCGAGGTGAGCACGCGGAGGATGTCGTTGACGCGGTGAGAGATGTAGGACTCGTTCGTCTCAGCGAGTGCTTCGACGACTTCCTTGTAGTTCTCCAGCATGTCCCAGATGCGCTCGTGAGCATCGACGATGTCGTCGAAGTAGACGTCGAGCTCGCGGCCCTCCTTGGCGAGAAACGGTTGCTCGAGCTTCTCGAGGTCGCGCAGCACGCTGCGCTGCGGGCGAATCACCTTGCGAAAGTTGATGATCTCCTGCTTGGCGTTGGAGATGTCGCGAACGATGTCCTCGGATCGGCTCTCCTCGAAGATCTCCTGCTCGAGCGCGTCGAGCTTGTTTCCGATCTTGCGCAGCATCGGGAAGCAATAGTCGAAGGCGTCGTCGACTATCCGATAAAGCAGGTAGCCGGAGCCCTGTGAGAAATGCTGATCGCGCAGCTCCTCCTTTTGACGGCAGCGCTCGAACAGATACTCCACTGGCTGCAGGGGCGTGTTAGGGATCGTCACCAGATAGTCAGGGCCGACGAAGATGTCGAGCTCGCCCGCGTTGAGGCGGCCGACCTGGCGATCGAAGACGGGAAAGTGCAAGACGATGAACAGGTAGTTGGGGTACTCGTCGATCTTCGGGCGCTGGTTTCGCGAGAGCACGTCCTCGAGATCGAGCGCGTGGAAGTCGAACTGTTCCTCCAGCCAGGCGCATTCGAGCGGCGTCGGGCGCTCGATGTTGACCCAGCGCAGGCCGGAGCCTTGGATGACTTCGACTTCGGGCCGGCGCTCTGAGGGCTCAGCAGGCGCGGAGAGCTCGACGCCGCGGTGGCGGCGCAGCCTGGGCTTTGGAAGGCTCGGCATCGGTGCTCGTCTCGCTCTGGGACTCGGTCATCGGCTCGTGCGAAGACTAGCGCCGCCGCCAGCGCCCTCGCGCACCATCGCTTGCGACCGCCGGTATGCGTTGCTATCGTGCTCGGCACATACCCGCTGCATCCAGAGGGGTGGAGGGACTGGCCCGATGAAACCCCGGCAACCACCGAAGGTCGCAAGACCTGAGGGAGGTGCCAATTCCAGCAGGCGAACAGCCTGGGAGATGTGAGTCGGAAGTCCGGTTCGGACCTCTGCTCGCAACAAGCAGAGGTTTTTTTTCGTCAGTCGAACCGGAAGGAGTTCATGTAATGGCACCCACGTCACTCAGTTGCAAGGAGTGTGGTTCTACATACGCTCTCGAGGCGCGATACGTCTGCGAGCACTGTTTCGGGCCCCTCGAAGTCGCCTACGACCACTCAGGCTTCGATGCGCCCGAGGCTAAACGCAAGATCCAGGCGGGCCCGGCGGGCATCTGGCGCTACGCCGATTTCCTCCCGCTGTCGGAGCGCCCGCGCGATCCGCTGCAGCCCGGTCTGACGCCGTTGGTGCGTGCCGATCGCCTCGCCGAGCGCCTCGGCCTCGGCGAGCTGTGGATCAAGAACGACGCCGCCAACCCGACCCATTCGTTCAAGGACCGTGTCGTCGCTGTCGCCCTGGCAAAGGCCCGTGAGCTCGGCTACGAGACCGTCGCCTGCGCCTCGACGGGCAACCTCGCCAACGCCGTGGCCGCACACGCCGCGGCCGCCGGCCTCGACTCCTACGTCTTCGTCCCCTCCGACCTCGAGACCGAGAAGCTGCTCGCGACGAGCGTCTATGGCACCCGCTTGATCGGCGTCAACGGCAACTACGACGACGTCAACCGGCTCTGCACGGAGTTGGCCGAAACCCATCCCTGGGCGTTCGTCAACGTCAACTTGCGCCCCTTCTACGCCGAGGGTTCGAAGACGATCGCCTACGAGCTGGCCGAGCAGCTCAACTGGACCCTGCCCGACCGGGTCGTCTGCCCGATCGCCTCGGGCTCGCTGTTCACGAAGATCGGGCGCGGCTTCAGCGAGTGGCTCGAGCTCGGCCTGGTCGCGGGCGAGTTGCCGAGGTTCAACGGTGCGCAGGCTGCCGGATGCGATCCGGTCGCCGAGGCGTTCGGCGCCGGGAACGACGTCTGTCGCCCGCAGCGGCCCGAGACGATCGCCAAGAGCCTCGCGATTGGCAATCCCGCCGACGGCATCTACGCGCTCGACCTGGCGCGCGAGACCGAAGGCTCCATCGATTCCGTCAGCGATGCGGAGATCCGCGCCGGCATCCGCCTGCTCGCCGAGACGACCGGGATCTTCACCGAGACCGCCGGTGGCGTCACTATCGCCGTCTTGGCCAA
>JBKJXG010000219.1:0-3529 GCA_046716525.1 Solirubrobacterales bacterium | reverse complement strand
GCTCTACGTTGCGCCCGAGCGCCGCGGCGAGGGCCTCGGCCGCGCCGTGCTCGACGCGGCGATGGCGGTCGCTCGTGAGCGTGGCGCCGGTCGCATCTCGCTCGGAACCGATGAAGATGACACCGCGGCCAGGGCCCTTTACGAGAGCTCTGGGTTCACCAACCTCGAGGACGGGATGCAGATGCTCTTCTACGAGCGCGAGCTCTGAATCGAACCCGCTGGCCACGCCGATCAGGCGCCGGCGTTGGCGTCGATCACGGAGAGGACGTTGCCGGCCGGATCCTTGAACCAGGCGATCAGCGGCCCGCCCCCGCGAAAGACGCCCTTCTCGTCGGTCTCGGTCTCGGTGCCCTCGTAGCGCTCGAAGCTGACGCCGCGCTCGGCGAGCGTGTCGACCGTCGCTTCGACGTCATCGACGGGGAAGTTGAGGATCGTGAAGCTCGCCGGCTCGTGAGCGTCGCCCTTGGGATAGACAAGGACATCGCGATCGCCGGCGACGTGCAGGACCAGCATCCCGGAGTCGTCCTCGTCGGTCACGTTGACGCCGAGCGTCTCGCCGTAGAACTTCCTCGCCGCAGGCACGTCGTCGACTGAGAAGCCGCTGAATGCCCTTGTGTTCTCGAACATGGTTTCCGCCTCCCTCGAGGCCCTCGCCTCGTTCTTGGTTTCGAAGTAGAGACCGCGGAAAACCGAGAACTCATCGGTTGCGGACAAGACGGGCGTGGTCTCTGACTTCGGGACCTGCGACCGCAATCGCTCGAGCGCCCGCCCGGGGTGCGGCGGTCAGCCTTGAGGCACCTCGCGGAACCTGGTGATGCGGTTGTTGTCGAGGGCGACGAAGAGCTTCTCGCAATTGTGGGCGGCCCTGTCCTTCGGATCGAGGGTGACCACGTCGGCTCCTGGGCCGCAGTCGATCGTGTCCTTTCCCCCCTCATGGGCGACGATGCCGTCGATGCCCGCGCCGGACTTGACGCCGTCCTTGCCACCGTCTGTGTAGATCAGATCATTGCCCGAACCGCCACGGATCTGGTCGCGCCCATCGTTGCCGCGGATCCGATCATCACCGGCGTTTCCGCGCAGCTTGTCGCCCTGGGATTCGCCGAAGATGCAGTCATCGCGCTCCAGGCCGAAGATCGAGTCCTTGCCGCCGCCGCCGAGCAGGAGGTCGGAGGTCACGCTGCCGTTGATCTCGTCGTTGGCACCGTCTCCCTGCAACGCGAGGCCGTCGATCTTGAACTCGCACAGGTTCTCGAAGTGCGGAAACTCCGAATACGGATCTGGTGGCGGGATCGGCGTCACACCGGCCACGGCCGCCGACGCAAGCAGCAAGCAAGCCGGAACGAGCGCGCTGAATAGCTTGATCTTCATAACTCCCTGGTCTTCATCGCGGACTACCCCCTACCGCCCTCGCAGCTTAGGGGTTTGGTTTCGCTCGCTGCTCCAGGTGCTGGTTCAAAGCGGCGAGCAGCTCGCGTCGCTCACGAGTTCTCCCGAAGGCCCGCCCCGGCAGCGCTGAGCAGGCCGAGGGCCACCCGTTGAGCGATTCCCTCGTCCTCACCGACGCGTCCGGCCAGCGCTATCAACCGCGCCCTTGATGGCGGCGAGGGAGGCCGCCGCGAGGACGATCGCGGGCGGGCCCGTTCGGTGCCCGTCTGCGGTGTCGGCTGCCGAATATCGGCGTTTTACAAGGGTTCTAAGTGGGCCGGGGAGGGATCGAACCTCCGCCTTACGGATTATGAGTCCGCTGCTCTACCAACTGAGCTACCGGCCCTGGGGCTGATTATCCCGCCCACGACGGTCGCTCACGATGGCGCAGCGGCGCCGGCGGCCCGGGGGTTGTCCGGTTAGTCGAGCAGGACCAGGGCCGATTTCGACCAGCGGCGGTTGTGTGCCGCCGCGCCCGATCTACGCTCGGGCGCGACAATGCGAGAGACCCTGGCACAAGAGCCCGAACAAGCCCCGCCGCCGCCATCCGCCGCGCCCTCGCGCCTGGTTGGCGAATCCAGCGATTACCTGCTCGCCGACGGTTTTGCCGACGAGCTGTTCGAGTCGGCTGGGGTGCCGCGCGCGCACGCCGCCGCCTTGGTGCAGTCGCTCGACGCGATGGGGCGGCTGACGATGATCGATCTCGGCCGCCGCCGCGACGAGATTTTCAAGCAGCAGGGCATCACCTTCGCGATCACCGATCCCGATGGCGCCAGCATCCAGGATCGTCCCTTTCCGCTCGACCTCGTCCCGCGGATCATCCCGGCAGTCGAGTGGACGGTGATCAAGCGCGGCCTCGCCCAGCGCCTGCGCGCGCTCAACTCGTTTATCGACGACGTTTACCACGGCCGCGAGATCGTTCGCGAGGGCATCGTCCCTTGGGAGCTGGTGCTTGGCTCGCCGCAGTTTCGCCGCGCCGTGCACGGTATCCGCCCACCTGGAGGGATCTATTGCCACGTCTCTGGCTGCGATCTCGTTCGCGATGCCGACGGCACCTGGCGCGTGCTCGAGGACAATTGCCGCACGCCTTCGGGCATCTCCTATGTGCTCGAGAACCGGCTGGCGATGACTCGGCTCGCGCCGGAGCTGTTCGCCGGCTACCGCGTGCGCCCGGTCGACCACTACCCCCAGCTGCTGCTGAGCGCGCTGCGCGACATCGCCCCGGCGCCGGGGCGCGAGCCGACCGTGGTCGTGTGGACGCCGGGCCCTGCCAACAGCGCCTACTTCGAGCACTCCTTCCTCGCCCGTCAGATGGGCGTCGAGCTGGTCGAGGCCGGCGATCTCGTCGTTCGCGACGACATCTGTTACATGCGCACCACAGAGGGCCTGGCGCGCGTCGACGCGATCTACCGGCGCCTCGACGATGACTTCATCGACCCGCTCGAGTTCCGGCCCGACTCGCTGCTCGGTGTGCCGGGCCTGATTCGCGCTTACCGCGCCGGCACCGTGGCGCTGGCTAACGCCGTCGGCACCGGCGTCGCCGACGACAAGGCGGTCTACGCGTTCGTGCCGCAGATGATCCGCTACTACCTCGGCGAGGAGCCGATCCTCGAGAACGTCCCCACCTACCTCCTGCGAGATCCGCAGCAACTCGAGTACGCGCTCGGCCGTCTCGACACGCTCGTCGTCAAGCCCACCGGCGAGTCCGGGGGCAAGGGCGTTTTCATCGGCCCGCGCGCCACCGACGAGGAGACGGCGCGCCAGCGCGAGCTGATGCTCGCCGAGCCGGAGCGCTGGATCGCACAGGAGGTGGTGCGCCTCTCGACCACTCCGACGGTCACCCCGTCGGGCGGACTCGCCGCACGCCACGTCGACCTGCGCCCGTTCGCCGTCCATGGCTCGGAGCTTCGAATCGTCCCCGGCGGGCTCACCCGGGTCGCCCTGCAAGAGGGCGAGATGATCGTCAACTCGTCGCGCGGCGGCGGCTCCAAGGACACATGGGTGCTCGCCGACGACGCCAGCCCGGAGATCGTTGGACCCGCGCCTGGCGCGGCCAAGCCTTTCCCGCAGATGCCTGATCTGCCGAACCCGAGCTGGACCGGCC
>JBKJXG010000218.1:0-5435 GCA_046716525.1 Solirubrobacterales bacterium | reverse complement strand
GTCTCTTTCGGAACCCCGATCTTCATATCAAGCATGAAGTGGGACTAGCCACGTCTGAGCCTGGGGAGCCTAACGAACCGTGCTTTGCGGAGTTAGTCAGGTGATCAGCGCTTGCGCTTGACCTGCTCGCAACCCCGGACGCGGTCCCGCGAGTCGACGACGGCGCGGTCCTTGCCGCCGCCGCAGCGCACCTTGTCGCGGCCACCGTTGCGCGACTTGATCTTGTCGTTGCCACCACCGCTCGAAAGGCGATCGCGGCCGCGGCCACCGGTGAGCTTGTCCTTGCCGCCACCGCCCTTGACCGTGTCCTTGCCGCCGCCGCCGCCGAGGCAGTCGTTGCCGGCGCGACCCTTGATCTTGTCGCGTCCGCCACGCCCCTTGATTTGATCGCCGCCGATGCTGCCGAGCAGCTTGTCGCGTTTGGCGCTGCCCGAGATCTCCTGGGCACAGTCTCCGGCTCCGCTGCTGGGGCCGTCGCCGGTGCCCGGGCCGTCCTCGCCACCGATCACCTTGGGCGCCGGTGGCAGTGTCACCTTGTAGACGTCGATCGAGTTGCGGCCCGCCTCGCCGAGGGCGAAGTCGCCGGTGGCGCCGTAGTAGGTCTCGGATCCATCTGGGTTGCGCTCGACCTTGAACACGTGGGAGACCCACTCGTTGGCGTTGGTCGGGATGAAGTAGCCCGCTTCGGCGAAGCGCACGGTGCCGTCTGCGTTCTCGACGAAATCGATCACCTGCGTGCCCTGTGAGTACCAGCCCATGAAGATCCGGTTCTCACCGGGAATCTGCTGCAAGACGTGGGCCGTGCAGACGGTCGCTCGCGGCGGGGTGCGAATCGGGGCTCGGTAGATCGCCTTGTCGCCGCTGGGCTTGCTCGCATAGGCCTCGAACGCTTCCTCGGGCGTACCCGCCGGTGCCGTGCTGAGGCCGCCCAAGTCGTAGAAATGCACGCCGCCGTTGCCGAGCGGATTGTCGCCGACCGGGGTGCAGCTGGCGCCCGGAGGCAGGACGCCGCCGCCGCGCTCGTCGGTGCTGATCAGATGCTCGCCCGAGCCCGTGAGCTCGGCTTCGTGGTTGAAGTCGATGTCCTCGGTGGAATCGAACGCGGGGGTCGCCGCGCCGCCCGCACCGCGTCCCTGGTGGTAGATGCTGCCGAGGTACTCCACGCCCTGAAGCGATGGCGAGCCCTGCGCAATCCACCCCGGAATCGTCAGGTCCTCGTCGCCCGACACACCTCCAACGTCGGGATCGTCGTTGGTGCCGTCGACGCAATCGACGACGGTGGCGCCGGTCGCGAACGGCCCCGCCGACGAGCTCGGGCGTGTCTTGCAGGGAAGCGGGGTGCCGCGCGGCTTGTCGTCGGAGTAGTCGGTCGGCGTCCCCATGTCGTCGAAGGCTGCGCTCATGTCGAAAGCGATCAGCGCGTTGCCGCTGCCGCAGGTGAGCCGGTCGTCGGGATAGACCTCGAGCTCGTGGCAGCCGTAGACGCTCTCCTTGAGCGTGTGCCCCTGCGCCATCTGAGCGGTGGGATAGCGGTAGCGGTAGACCGTGGGTGCGCAGGCGGCGCGCTTGGCCGCGACGCTGGCGCCGGCGGGGAGATTCATGCAGGAAGAAAGGTCGACGACTTCGAAGCCGTCGAGGTCGAAGCGATCGGTGTCGGTGGCGATCTCGTTCTCGCGTTGACCCGAGGGGTTCACCGTGACCGCGTCAGAGGTCACCGAGTAGGCGATGTGCGGGCGCTTGGGATCGATGTTGACCGTGTGCGACTCGCCGATATGGCTGGTCAGTCCGATCTCGACCGGGCTGGCGACGTTGCTGACGTCGACGATCTCGAGCCCGCCCTGCTTCGTCTCCTCAATCCCGAGCACGCCTTGGTCGTGGCAACGACCTTCAGCGTCAGAGGCGTCGATCAGCAGCTGCGTATCGGTGCGGATGGCGAACGGATTCGCCGAGTTGAGGATTGCGTTGCCTTTCGGCGTCGCCTCGACATCGTGCTGCAATCCGAGTGCCGCACTCGGGTTGCTGATGCAGCTCGCCGACGGGTGCCCGGCGACGAAGTTGATCGTCTCCGGGCTGACCGTGTCGCCCTCGCTGAGCTGAACGATCGTCTGACCGCCGCCATTGGGCCCGATCCCGAGAGTGCCCACCGAAACGTAGGTGTTGGCGCCCTGAGTGAAGAAGTCGAGGTCCGTGTGCGGGTTGCCGGTGGAGACCGTGTCGATCAGCTCCCACTCTGCGCTCTCGCCGCCCGACATGGCACCGGCCGGTGGCGGTCCTCCCGGGGAGAAGCCTGGCGCGGGGTGGTCGAGCAGGAAATGGCCGGCGCCGGCGGTGGCGGGCACCGCTGCGGTGACTGAGACGGCGACGCAGAACGCGCGACGAAGGCTGGTGGTTGCTCGGAGGCTGATCATCTTCTGCTCCCGGCCCCCACCCGGGTGATTCGCAGGATATGCACACTCGAGCGCAACATGCGCCGGTTCCCCAGCCACTCCCGGCCGAGGCGGCAGCCCGGCTCGGAGCTCACGTGGTATGCCGCTCGGCAGGCGCTATGCGGGGGCGCTGACGCCCGTGAGGTCCGCGAGGCGGTCGAGCGTGTGGGTGCGCTGGGCCTGGTCCATGTGCACGGGCGAGCAGATCAACCGGTCGACGCCTGCGCCTTGGAGCTTCTCGATCCGCGCGACCACCTCGGCCTCGCTGCCGACGAGCGAGGTCGCGTCGACTAGCTCGTCGGGGATCGCCTTGTAGGCGTCGTCGCGCTTGCCATCCAAGAACAGGCCTTGGACCTCGTCGGCAACCTCGCCGAAGCCGAAGCGATGGGTGAGATCGACGTAGAAGTTCGTCTCGCGCGACCCCATACCACCGAGATAGAGCAAGAGCCCTGCTTTGACGACCGCGCGGGCCGTATCGAGGTCACCGTCGATCGCTACCTGAAGCGACGGCGAGACCTCGAGGTCGGAGCGCGAGCGCCCGCCCTTTGCGAACCCCGCCGCGAGGTGCTCGCCCCAGGTTTCCTCGAAAGCGTCGGCGGAGAAGAAGATCGGAATCCAACCGTCGCAGATCTCGGCGGCCATCTCGACCGATTTGCGCCCGATCGCGCCGACGAAGACGGGGATGTCGTTGCGTACGGGGTGGAAGTTGAGCTTCAGCGCCTTGCCCTGGCCGGTGCCACCCTCGATCGGGAGCCGAAAGTGCTTGCCCTCGTGCTCGAGCGGGCCCTCGCGGCGGATGATCTCGCGAACGATCTCGATGTACTCGCGCGTGCGGCCCCAGGGCTTGGCGTATTCGACGCCGTACCAGCCCTCCGAGACCTGCGGCCCCGATGGGCCGAAGCCGAAGATAAAGCGGCCGTCCGAGAGCGCATCGATCGTCGCCCCGGCCATCGCCGCTGCCGCGGGCGGGCGTGCCGGCACCTGCATGATCGCGGCGCCGAGCTTGATCGTCTCAGTTTGCGCCGCCAGCCAGGCAAGGATCGAGACGCAGTCCGAGCCGTATGACTCCGCGACCCAGACCGAGTCGTAGCCCTTGGACTCCGCCGCCCGGACGAGCTCCACGGCTTCGTCGCCCTTGGGCCCGATGCCCCAGTAGCCAATGTTGATGCCGAGCTTCAGCGCCACCGCGGCAACCTACCTCACCGGCCGACCGGCCAAGGCCGAATGATGAAGCCGAAGCCGCCGCTCGGCCTCGAACGGCGGGCCGAGCCCGAAGGCCCGGCCCGCGTTCGACGGCTTCGGCCGCTACTCGGTGTAGCCGGACTCCTGTAGATAAGCCGCCGCGACGTCGGCGGGTTCCTCGCGGTCGACATCGACCCGCGAGTTGAGCTCCTGCATGACCTCGAGCGTTAGTCCTTCCTGGACGTTCTCGATCGTCTCGCCGAAGTCCGGGCCTGCCTCCTCGGCGATCTCCTCGGTGGCGACGAAGAGGATGTTGCCCGCCGGCAACACTCCCATGTCGTCCTCGAGCAGGGTGTAGTCCTCGGAGGTCGAGAGCTGAGCATCGGTGGTGAACAGGATCGAGAGGTCCGCATCCCCCTTGTCCAGCACCTCATAGCGCAGCCCGATATCGACCGGCGTGAAATTCGCCCGCAGGCCGTCGAGCCCGTAGTACTCCTCGAGTCCGGCGAGGCAGTCGATGCGCTGGCGGCACTCTGGCGAGCCGGCGAGCACCAGGTTGTCCTGCTCGGCCTCGAGGTCCGAAATCGAGCTCAACCCGAGCTCCTCGGCCGTCGAGCTCAAGACACCGACGGCGTTGGCGCTCGAGAACGGCGTCGGCGGGTAAGCGGTGAGTCCGAGCTCGGCGAAGTCGTCCTCAGACTCCTCGAACGCCTGCTGGGGGTCGCCCGGGACCTCCTCCGGCGGCAGCTCGAAGAACGCGGTCAGCGCCGTCGAGGTGTATTCCGGATAGGCGTCGATCTCACCGTCTTCGAGCGCCTTCAGCGCCACCTGCTCGGAGCCGAGGTTGAGCTGGGTGCTGACGTCATAGCCGGCGGCCTCGAGAGCCTGGGCGTAGATCTCGCCGAGGACGATCTGCTCGGTGAAGTTCTTGGAGCCGACGGTGACCGCGACGCCCTCGTTGTCCGGGTTCGACTCGATCAGGGTTGAGCTGCTTGCCGTGTCGGAACCGCTGTCGCCACCGTCGTCGTCATCGTCGCCGCATGCTGCAACACCGAAGCTGAGGACGAGGGCGGCAAGCAGCGCGAACATCGCACGCAGCCGCGTCTGGGTGCTCATCTGGGGAATCCTCTCGTTGGGGGGCACATTCCGCGCCGTGGTTCAGTACTGAGTCGGTGAAGCCTAGACCAGCCGGTCGATGGCCTTTAAGCAGCGGCGACGCGCGCCGCTTCCCGCTGGAGCTTGACGCCGCGCGGGGTCAGCGCCTTCTGCAGCGCCGAGAGGGACACCTCGATGATCAATGCGAGCAGCGCGACGAGGATCGCCCCGGCGAGGACGCCGTCGTCGCCGTAGACGTTTCGCGAAATGATGAAGTCGCCGAGCGTGAGCACCCCGGCGAGAGGCGCGATCGTCGCCGTGGCGACGATGTTGACGGCACCGGTCCGCACGCCGCCCATGATCGTCGGCACCGCAAGCGGCAGCTCGATCTTGCGGATCACCTCGGCCTCGCTCATGCCGATGCCGCGCGCCGCCTCGACCGCGTCGCGGTCGACCTGGCGCATGGCGACGAATGTGTTGGTGAGGATCGGCGGGATCCCGAGCACGGCGAGCGCGATCGTGACGTTGAGCAGCCCGGTACCGATGAAGGCGACCATCAGCGCGATCAGCACGAGCTCTGGTACGGCGCGCCCGGCATTGCCGATCGCAACCGCGAACAGCTCGCCGGTGCCGCGATGGCCGAACCAGACCCCGATCGGCAAGGCCACGGCGAGAGCCAACCCGAGCGCGAGGAACGTGACCTTGAGATGGGTGGCGGTGAATTCGGCAACC